>NZ_CACWEU010000041.1:0-16061 GCF_902760015.1 Candidatus Ruminimicrobium bovinum | reverse complement strand
GCTTGCAATCTTTCAATTTGTCTTATCAACGAACCGACTTCCGAATTTGCATCGGATTGTTCCTGAAAAATATTTGTTTTTGAATTTATTAAACTCTCTTTCTCCTGCTCGAAAGTATCAAGCTTACTCCTTATTTCTTCTTCCTGTTTTTCATAAGCCGAAAGTTGTTCTTTAAGCGCATTATATTTCGACTCTTTAAAATTCAAATCTTCTTTTAATTTTTTTACTTCATCTTCTATATTAACTCCATCCGTATTTTGATTTAAAGAATCCTGTTTATATTTTTCTATCTGTTCATTTGAATCTTCTGTTTCTATTCTTAAACGTTCCTGTTCCAACGTAAGTTCGGACTCCCTCTGTCGTGAAGTTTGAATTTTCGTATCGGATACGGTAACGGCAGCTTTAAGTTCACCGAAAATGTTACTTAATGCAACAAATTGTTCATCAAGTTCGGTTTGTTGTAACCTTATATTTTCAAGCTCGGCTTCCATTTGGTTAAGGTTTGTATTTGCAGTTTCATATTCCCTTATTTTAGGTTCAAGTTCCTGTTTTAAAGTTGCAATTTTTTCATACCCTACTGCCAATTCGTTAACAAGTTCGGCAACTTCATATTTGGCAAGTTCTTCCTGATATTTTTTATATTGTTTTGCTTTTCTTGCCTGAATATCCAATTTTTTTATTTGATCCTGATATATATTCAAAGAATCTTTTAACCTTGACATTTCGGATTCAACTTTTTCAAGTCTGTGAATTGTTTCTTCTCTTCTTACTTTATATTTGGCAACACCTGCCGCCTCTTCAAAAAATTCCCTTCTTGTTTCGGGGTTTGCCATAACAAGTTCTTCAACTTTGTTCTGCTCTATTATGGAATAACCGCCGGTTCCTATACCGGTATCCAGAAACAAATCTTTTATATCTTTTAAACGACACTGCGCTTTATTTATAAAATATTCGCTTTCCCCGCTTCTGAAAAGTCTTCTTGTAATTGCAACCTCGGAATAATCTATCGGAATTGAATTTTGCGAATTATCAAATACTAATGTAACCTCGGCCATTCCCGTTGCAGCCCTTGTTTTGGTTCCGCCGAAAATAACATCCTGCATAGCTTTACTTCTCATGGATTTTGCTCTTTGTTCGCCTAAACACCAACGAATAGCATCGGCAGTATTCGATTTACCGCAACCGTTAGGCCCTATTATTGCAGATACACCGTGTTCAAAAGTAAGAACCGTTCTGTCCGCAAATGATTTAAAACCGCATAATTCCAATTTTTTTAAATACATATTTATTATCCAAGTATGATTTTATAATTTATTCGTAATCGTTAGGAGATAAACCTTCGTAGGATTTTCTTAATCTGTTTTGTAATGAAATTCCGTTCTTTTTATATTTATAAGCACTAAACAAAACACAAACCGAAAAAGAAACAAATGCAACGATCAATACCTTTGATAAGAAATTAATATTGCATTTGTTTCTTTGTATCATTACTTTACCTTACAAACTCTTGTATCGGAAATTTTTATAACTTTATTTTCACCTGATAACAATCTTGCAACTATTTTAAATTTACCGGGTTGAAAATATTTCCAATCAAACCACCAATAACCCGATGCAAACCTGCATGGTTTCCATTCGGAATCATTAAAAGATATTTCTACATATCCGTCTTTTGATGCCCCTATTTTTATAACATATTCAGAACCCGAAATAATTTCATTTTCATAGGGATAATCAATAACAACATAAGCTTGCGGATTTGCGGTATTTATCAATATTTTTTCATCTTGCAGAGTTTTTTTATTAATTGTTACCTTTTTTGTTTTTTCCTTTTTTACAACTTTTTTTGCCTTTTTACTTACGGATTTTACTGCAGTTTTTTTCACTGCTGCATCTTTACTTTTTACTGACTTTTTTATTGCCATTTTCTACACACTCCTAAATAAACAATTATATTCTTTTGATTTTACAAACTTTTAATTATTAAATCAAGACGATTTTGAAACATTTAAGATTTTTCGGTTAATTATATGTATATGTTAATCTTTAAATTTTTTCAGCTGTTATTGACACTAAAAATATTTTTTAATAGAATAACAAAATACGGATTAGTAACTAATAACGGAGTTCTTTTTTATGAGTACAAGAAGAGAAGCAAGAGAGTGTTCATTAAAAATGTTGTATATGTTTGATAATTGTTCCATGCAGGAAAAAGATATTTTTAAAGTTTTTGACGAAGTTTTACCTGTTGAAATTTCATACAGAGAATTTTCGGTTAAAATTTTCAGAGGAGTTTGCCAAAACCAAACAAAAATTGATAATTTGATTGAGAAATATGCGGATAATTGGGACATAAAAAGAATGTCGGTAATCGACAGAAATATTTTAAGACTTGCTTGTTTTGAAATTTTGTATATGAAAGAAACCCCCATAAATGTCATTATAGATGAAGCCGTAGAAATTGCAAAAAAATATTCAAATAGAGATTCAAGTAAATTTGTCAACGGAATTTTAGATAAAATACAAACCGAAAGAAATAAAAATTAAGGTCTTTAAGTTTATGCAAGATATTCAACGGCAAATTGAAGACTTAAAAAAACAAATAAGATATCACGACTATCAATATTATTGTCTTGACAATCCTACCATATCGGATTTCGAATATGACAATCTTTTCAAAAAACTTCAATTATTGGAAAAACAAAACCCGCAGTTTATAACAAAGGACTCTCCTACACAAAGAGTTTCAGGCGTACCGTCATCAACATTTAACCGTGTTAAACATATAGTTCCGATGTTATCTTTAGATAATTCTTATTCAACCGAAGATATTTTGTTATGGCATGAAAGAGTCAAAAAAAATATTGATATGCAAATTGAATTTATAGTTGAACCTAAAATTGATGGATTAAGTGCAAGTTTAATATATAAAAACAATTCATTTGTTACAGGTGCGACAAGAGGTGACGGCGAATACGGTGAAGATGTTACCGAAAATTTAAAAACGATAAAAAATATTCCGTTAAAATTATTATCGGATACAATATTTGAAACTTTTGAAGTTAGAGGTGAAGTTTATATAAATAAAAAAGATTTTCAAAATTTGAATGATACTTTAATTGACGGTTCGGTTGCAAAATTTGCAAATCCAAGAAATGCGGCAGCCGGTTCTTTAAGACAAAAAAATCCGCAAATAACGGCAGAAAGAAAATTAAGTTTTCTGGTTCATTCTTTCGGACAAACAACAAATTTACAAATTGAAAAACATTCACAATTTATAAAATTATGCTCAAAATTAGGATTTTCAATTCAAAAAGATATTAAAGTATGTAAAAGCATTGATGAAGTAATAAACTTTTTAAATTATTTACAAAACAACAGAGATAATTTGCCTTACGAAATAGACGGTGCCGTTGTAAAAATAAATGATTATAAACTTCAAAAAATTATAGGTTATACAAACAAAAGTCCAAAATGGGCAATAGCTTACAAATTTCCTGCAAGGCAGGCAACGACAAAATTATTATCAATAAAGTTGCAGGTAGGCAGAACGGGGGTAATTACTCCCGTTGCAAATTTACAACCCGTTCAACTTTCCGGTGTAACAATTTCAAATGCAACTTTGCATAACTTTGACGAAATAGAAAGATTAAATGTAAATACGGGAGATGATGTTGTAATTGAAAGAGCGGGTGAAGTAATACCCAAAATTATTAAAGTTGCCCAAAAAAACACGGAAGGTATTTTCCTTCCGCCGATGTTTTGCCCGTCATGTAATAGCAAAATATTTAAAGAAGACGATGATGTATATTACAACTGCATAAACCCTTCGTGTCCCGCACAATTTAAAAGAATGCTTATTCACTTTGTTTCAAGAGATGCAATGAACATAGACGGTTTCGGTGAAGTCGTTGTTGAACAATTACTCAAAACAAATAAATTAAAAACTTTCGCCGATATTTATAAACTTACTTTTGATGACATTGTTATACTTGATTTATTTAAAGAAAAAAAAGCAAATAACTTAATAAAAGCAATTGTTAAATCAAAAGAAAATCCTTTAAGCAAATTAATTTATGCATTGGGAATAAGACATATAGGTGAAAAATCGGCAAATATTTTAGCCGAAAAATTTAAAAACATTGACAATTTGATAAAAGCTTCTTATGACGAATTGGTTTCAACAAACGAAGTCGGTCCCATACTGGCTCAATCAATAATTGATTTTTTCACAAATCAACAAACATTAAAAATGATTGAAGAATTAAAAGTTTTGGGTATAAATACAACGGAGCCGGAAAAAGATACATCTTTTTCACCTCTTGAAAACAAAACTTTTGTATTAACCGGAGAACTTAAAACTTTAACAAGGAAAGAAGCTGAAAATCAAATATCGGCACTTGGAGGCAAAGCAACATCTTCGGTAAGTAAAAAAACAAACTATGTAGTTGTAGGTGAAAATCCCGGAAGTAAATACCAAAAAGCATTAAATTTGGGAATAAAAACATTAACCGAACAAGAATTTAAAAAACTGTTAAACATAAATTAGAATATCATATAATTTTTAATAAATTTTATTACACATAAAACAATAACAAACAAAAGGATTATAATGTGAAAACAAATTTTGAAATTATTTTTGAAGATGAAAATATTTTGATTATAAGCAAACCTTCGAGAATTTTTACAATATCAAATAATCCCGAAGAGATAACGTTATTTTCGGAAATAAAAAAACAAATTAAATCCGTATTACCCGTATTTTCTTTAGATAAAAATGTAACGGGAATTGTTTTTTTTGTAAAGAATAAAGATGCTCACAAATTTATTTGCGAACAATTTCAAAAAGAAAAAATAGAAAGAACTTACAATGTTTTAGTTAACGGAGTATTGGAACAAGAACACGGTGAAATAAATAAAAAATTGCTTATACGAAAAGATTCTACCGTTTTAAGTGAAAAAGGAATAAATTCGGTAACAAAATTTAAACTTATTGAACAATTTAAAAGCTATGCTTTTGTGCAAGCTGTCCCTTTGACAACAAGACCAAAACAAATAAGAGCACATTTCTTCTCAATAGGAAATCCTCTTGCGATAGATGAAATTTATGCGACATCGGAACCTGTATTATTATCAAATCTTAAACGAAGATATAAAGGTATCAATAAAGAGAAACCTTTACTTACAAGAATACCGTTACATTTGGCAAAAATAAAAATTATACTTCCGGGTAAAAAAGATTTTTCAACATTTGAAACACATCTTCCAAAAGATATGGAAATTACTTTAAAACAATTAAGAAAATACAATAAAAAACATTGACTAAATGCTTTTCTAAATTATATAATAGCAATAATTGAAATTTAATTAAGAAAAGAGGTTTTTGTGGTTAATTCATTCAGTTCAAAATTAGAAAATAAAACAAAACCCGTGAACAAGTTAGGATTACCGAAAGATTACGGTGATACCGCAATAACAATTCTTCCTAAAGATCCTGTTTCCATTTTTGCATATTGGTCAATAAATCGGGAAACAAAAAAGAATTTAGAAAGCAAATACGGTAACGATTTCTTTAAAAATTCAAAATTAGTTATAAGAATATACGATATGACCGATGATACAAGAAAAACAGGGTTTGATGTTTTTATAGATACAACCGATAACAGTTATTATATAAACGTAGGTAAATTTAACAGAAGTTGGGTAGCCGATATAGGATACATTACTTCCAAGGGTAAATTTATTTCCGTTGCAAAATCAAATATTTTAAATATGCCGAAATACGGAATATCCGCAATTACCGATGAACAATGGGTTATGTTGGAAAGTGAATTTGAAAAAATATTAAAAACATCAAACTTATTTAATGTAGGAACAAGCTCTCTTGAAAACTCAAAAGAAATTTCAAAAATCATTTTTGAAAAATGGAAAAAGATTTTATCAAATTCTTTGCCGAGTTCGCAAAATGTTCCCAATTCAATGGCTTTTGTCATAAAAAAATAGAGTTTATAAAAATAAAAAATGAATATACAAGGTTATTGGTGTCTACAATTACATGCACACTTGCCGTTTGTTCGTCATCCGAATTATCCAGATTTTCTTGAGGAAGATTGGCTTTATGAGGCAATAACGGAAACTTATTTACCGTTAATTTCCGTATTTGAAAATCTTATAAAAGATAATATTGATTTTCGTTTAACCATGACACTTTCCCCTTCACTTGCAAATATGTTGGCGGATTCTCTTTTACAATCAAGATACTGCAATAAATTAAACAAACTTATTGAATTATCATACAAAGAATTAGAAAGAACAAAAAACAATCCCGCTTTTCATAATACGGCAGTAATGTATAATAAAAATTTAATATGTTGTAAACAAATTTGGGAAAAATATAACGGTAATATTTTATATGCTTTTAAAAATTTGCAGGATATCGGTAAAATAGAAATTATTACCTGTTGTGCCACACACGGTTTTTTACCTTTAATGACAAATAAAACGGTAATTAAAGCACAAATATCCATAGCTTGCAAAGATTATCAAAAACATTTCGGGAAAAGACCGAGAGGAATTTGGCTTGCCGAATGCGCATATAACTACGGTGTTGATGAAATTTTAAAAAATGAAGGTTTAAAATTTTTCTTTTCCGAAGCACACGGAATTTTATATGCAACTCCAAGGCCTAAATACGGAGTTTTTGCTCCGATATATTGTCCTTCAGGTGTCGCCGTATTTGCCAGGGATATGGAAACTGCTCAACAGGTTTGGAGTGCCGAAAGCGGTTATCCGGGTGATTTCGATTATAGAGAATTTTACAGAGACATAGGTTATGATTTGGATTATGATTATATAAAACCTTATTTACATTCCGACGGGGTTAGAAGAAATACCGGTATTAAATATCACAGAATTACCGGAAAAACAGAATTAAATAACAAACAACCTTATAATCCGATTTGGGCAAAAAACAAAGCAAAAATTCATGCACAAAATTTTGTTTTTAACAGACAAAATCAAATAAAATATTTAAGAACTATTTTAGGAAAAGAACCTATAGTCGTATCAATGTATGATGCCGAGCTTTTCGGACATTGGTGGTTTGAAGGTCCTGAATTTATAAATCAAATATTCAGAACTATTGCTGCGGACAAAAAAAACAATTTTACTTTTATTACTCCGATTGAATATCTGAAAAAGTTTCCCGTTAATCAGGTATCAAACCCTGCACCGTCTTCATGGGGCGCAAAAGGTTATTATGAAGTATGGCTTAACGAAAAAAATGATTGGATTTATATGCACTTAAATAAAATAGCCGACAGAATGGTTGAAATTGCTTCAACAAATAAAAATGCAACCGGCTTAAAATTAAAAGCATTAAATCAGGCAGCAAGAGAACTTTTATTGGCACAATCGTCCGATTGGCCGTTTATAATGACAACGGGAACAATGGTAGAGTATGCGGAAAAACGAATAAAAGAACATATTTATAATTTTAATACCCTATATGAACAAATAAAAAACAACACCGTTAATGAAAATTTTCTTGCAAATTTAGAAAACATTAACAATATTTTTCCGAATATTGATTATAAGGTTTATATTGAATAAAAATGAACGGTATATTATATGTAGTTCCAACACCTATAGGTAATTTAGAGGATATAACATTACGGGCAGTGCGGATTTTGCAACAATGTGATATAGTAGTTTGTGAGGATACGCGCCAAACAATAAAGTTGTTATCTCATTTAAAAATTTCAAAATATTTAATAAGTTTTTATACTCAAAACCAATTAAAAAGAATTCCTCAAATAATTTCTTTACTTAACGAAGGAAAAAACATTGCTCTTGTATCCGATTGCGGAACACCGGCAATTTCCGATCCGGGTTATTATCTTATAAAAGAAGCATTGAATAAAAATTTAACAGTCGTTCCTTTACCCGGAGCATGTGCTTTAATAACGGCACTTGTCGGTTCTGGGCTTACTACGGATTCTTTTATTTTTTTAGGATTTTTAAGAAAAAAACTCGGTAAAATGAGAAAAGAGTTGGAGCTTGCAAAACAAACGGATAAGACGATAATTTTTTACGAATCTCCACACAGAATTTTAAAAACGCTTGAAGTTTGCAAAGATGTATTCGGTGATAACACAGATATTGTTTTAGCAAGAGAACTTACAAAAAAATTTGAGGAATTTATAAGAGGTCAAATTTGTGATGTTATAAAAGATTTATCAAACCGCCAAATTTTGGGAGAATTTGTAGTCGTTATTTCAAACGAACGTGAAAATTTGATAAAATAATTTTTATAAAAAAGGAGTATTTATATGATTAGGGTTGGTATTATAGGAATTACCGGATATACCGGAGAAGAATTACTTAGAATTTTATCAAAACATAAAGATGTTCAAATAGCCGTTCTTGCAGGACGTTCGACATCATCTGTCAGAGATTTAAAAGATATTTATCCCAAATATGAAAGTTTAAATTTAAAATGTGTTCCGTTAAATATCGAACAAATAAAAAAAGAAACGGACGTCGTTTTTTTGGCATTACCGCATGCTGTAGCTTTTGAAGTTGTTCCGGCTCTTATTGAAGCAGGTAAAAAAGTTATAGATTTATCGGCGGATTTCAGAATAAAAGACCCGGATACTTATGAAAGATGGTATGGTGTTAAACATACGGGAAAAGAATATATTAAAGCTGCAGTCTACGGACTCTCAGAAATTTATACGGAAGATATAAAAAAAGCCCGTCTTATAGCAAACCCGGGATGTTACCCGACAACAATTTTATTGGGAACTGCACCTGCAATAAAAAACAGTTTAGTTAAACCCGACGGAATAATAATAGATTCAAAAAGCGGTGTTTCCGGTTCGGGAAGAAAAGGAGTTAAAAATTATTATGAAACCGAAGCACCTACCGCTCGTGCATATAAGGTCGGAGGAAAGCATAGACATATACCTGAAATAGAGCAGGAATTATCAAATTTATTTAATAAAAAAATTACCGTAACGTTTACTCCGCAAATTATTCCTACCGAAAGAGGAATGTTATCATGTATTTATATGGATTTAGCAAAACAAATAACGGTCAGTGAAATAATAAATTTATATAAAAATTTTTATAACGGAAAACCATTTGTAAAAGTTTTGGATGAAGGAAAATTGCCTTCAATAAAAAATGTTGTTATGACGAATTTCCTTGAAATAGGAATTTGTATAGACGAAAGAACAAATAAATTAATAATCATATCTGCTCAGGATAATTTGGTTAAAGGAGCATCGGGGCAAGCGGTTCAAAATATGAATTTAATGTTCGGATTATCCGAAACGGAAGGATTACTTTAAAGACAGCTGAAAAGCTGCAATGTAAAATTTGCAGTTAATGATAACGATAGTAAAATATTGGAGGAAAAATGTTACCAAAAGGGTTTTATTGCGGCGGAATTCATTGCGGTATAGCAAAAGATAAAAATAAAAATGATTTTGCTTTATTTTTTTCGGACAGTCCTTGTACTGTTGCCGGGATGTTTACGGGCAGTTTGGTAAAAGCAGCCCCCGTTTTAATAGATATAGACAGATTAAAAAAATACAGATTGTTTCAGGCAATTGTTGCAAATTCAGGTTGCGCAAATGCCTGCACGGGAAAGCAAGGAAAAAGAGATGCTTTAATTGTTTGTAAGGAAGTAGCAAAATATTTAAAAATTTCAGATACCGATATACTTGTTGCCTCAACAGGTGTTATAGGTAATTTTTTACCTTTGGAAAAAATGATAAATGCAGTTCCTAAACTTGTTGATACAATAAAAAAGCAGGATGAACTTGAAGCCGTTAAATCAATAATGACTACCGACACTTATCCTAAATATATATCCAAAAAGATTAAAGTTTCAACGGGTGAAATTAAAATATGGGCATGTACTAAAGGTTCCGGTATGATACATCCTAATTTACAAGGATTACATGCAACAATGCTTTCTTTTATTTTAACCGATGCTCAACTTTATCAAAAGCAGTTACAGAAAGTTACCGAAATTGCCGTAAAACAATCTTACAATTGTATTTCCGTCGACGGTGACACATCAACAAATGATACGGTATTGGTATTTGCAAACGGTCAAAGTAATACCGGAAAACTTAACTCAAAAGATTTGGAAATTTTTCAGCAAGCACTAAATGAAGTTACTTTAAAACTTGCAAAAATGATGGCAAGCGACGGCGAAGGTGCAACAAGGATGATAGAGATTTTTGTTAAAAACACAAAAAAACATGAAGACGCCGAAAAAATAGCTTCAACCATAGCAACTTCCCCTCTTGTAAAAACAGCACTGTTCGGTTCCGATGCAAATTGGGGAAGAATACTTGCCGCACTCGGCAGAGCAGGTGTAAAAGTAAATCCCGATAAAATAGATATTTATATAGGCGACATTATAACCGCAAAAGATGGTATGGCGGTTAAATTTGACGAGAAAAAAGCAAAGAAAATTTTACAACAAAAAGAATGTAAAATTACTATCGATATAAAAGCCGGTAAACAATGGGCAAGATACTATACTTGTGATTTTTCTTACGACTATGTAAAAATTAACGGCTCATACAGAAGCTGAAAACGGCAATTTATAATTTATAATGCAGAATTTATAATTAATGTATTTTTTGCTGTGCAAAAAATCTAATAAAAAATTAAAATTCACAAAGTGAATTTTTACCGACATTATACATTATGCATTCTACATTTTACATTTAGAAGGCATATTTTATACCTAAGTTAACACCTACACCTTGTTTACCGCCCGATTTGCCTGTTACCTGAGCATAACCCACCCAAGCCGTTCCTATAAAATTTTTCTCAAGGCCGATACCGTATTCATAATACGGATCTATGCCTTCTTCCTTTTTATTGTTACCGTTAACTTGTGTGGATGTTTTTCCGGTATTATAAATATATCCGAGCAGTGCATAAGGTTTCCAACCGTCAACCAAATCCAATTTGGCTTTAATTTGCGGTTCTATACGAAAATTATTTATACTGTCTTCCGCCACTTTTGCACCTTGTTTTGTTGTATAGTTTTCAACACCGTAAAAACCGTATATCAACGATAAATTAGGTTCAATTATCCAATAATTTCCTGCCTTAAATTCATAGCCGCCTTTTAAACCGACAATATACGTATTAATTTGAAAATCATCCGTTCCTTTTGCAGATTCCGCCTTTGTATCGGTAACACCTGCATTGGCAGTTAAGCCCAAATAAAATTTTTCTTTAACAAGCATACCGGTTACACCGAATACATAACCGTTTTGGTCAACTTTTATATTTTCAAATTTTTGGTTTACACCTGTATATCCGATATAAAAAGATAACAATTTATCATCGGTAATTTTCAAATCCAAGCCTGCTAAAGCACCGTAAACGGTATTGTCTACATCATAACTTGCTATGGTTAATTTTTCCTGATAAGCATAAGGTCTTAACCATAAACCGCCTTCTATTTTATTTTGTTCAAAAAATATAAAATTTTCCGTTGAAGCATATAAATTTTTACTGTTTTCAAGCAAATCCATTCTTCTGTCATGTCTGTTTGTAAAACTTGTATTCATACTTACAAATGCCTGATTTAAAACATTCTCCTGTGTTGCCAAACTTCCAGCTAACATTGCAACCGTTCCTTCAAGTGTAGTAGGATTTGCAACATCTCTGCTGATAAATGAAAAATATCCCGTGTTTTTGTCGTAACTTACATCATAAATATATTCCGGGGAAGTTGCAGTAGTCGTAGCAATTTTTGATACTGATGAAACTTTACCTTTTAAAGCCGTTGACGAAGTAAATAAAATATCAACACTTTTTTCGGAAGTGATGGTTACTAAATTAAATTCCTTTATATAAATATCACCCGAACCCATTGAATTTGAAGATGAATATATCGTATCCATTTTTTTTTCTTTTAAATTTACATCTACTATCAAATCTAATCTGCCGTTTATTTTAAAGTTACTTATATCATAATTTTTTATTCTTTTACCGTCACTTGAAAAATCAAAAACCGCGTTTTCTATTATATTAGTACCGCCGAAAAATTTTCCGGAATTAGAAAGTTTAAAAATTCCGGAATTAATATTAGCTGTCCCCTTAAAACCCGACATATCGGAGTTTATTATTATTGTTCCGGCACTTTCCTTATTTACATCTGTATTTATATTTAAAACACTTGAAACACTTGTGGTGTCAACAGAAACTATAGTGTCTGATAATGTTTTAAATTCTATTTTTTGATTTTTATAAACGTTTAAGTTTATTGTTCCGCCACTGTTATAAATTGCACCACCGGTTCCTTTATTACCATTAAAAATAATATCATGTTCCTTAGCTGTTAAATTTATTGTTCCGCTGCTGTTATAAATTGCACCACCTAAATTTGTTGCAGTATTGAAAGAAAAAGTTGCCCCGTCATTAAATGAAATTTCTCCGTTTACATTAACAACGGCACCTCCGATGTCTGCGGAATTTGATGAAAACAAAACATTTGCACCTATTGTAAATTCGGTATTAAAAACTACACTTTTGGAAGATTGTTCAACATAATTAACAATTGCACCACCATATTGTGCCGAATTTGATGAAAAAACGACATTGTTTCCCATTGAATATAACATTTTTGAGGTAAAAGAAGATCTGCTAACTTCTAATAAATTTTTTATTGTATAACTACTCATGCTATTATCGCTATAAATTGCACCACCAAATGTTCCGGCGGAATTTGACGAAAAATTAATATTATCACCCATTTTATACTCTATATTTGAATTAATTACAATAGCAATAACACTTGAAGTACTTGTATCAACAACATCTATACCGGATATTCCGCTATAAATAGCACCACCGTCTGTTGATTTATTATTTATAAAAGTAGCAGAATCTATTGAACAAATTATTTTACTGTTTATATTTGAATTTGTAACACTATCAACTTTTATATACGTATCGGATTTTATTGCACTGCTTATGCTTGATGTACTTGTACTTGTTGTTGAAAAAGAAACAGAATTTAACTTTACATTAACTATAAAATCGGATTTTTCGGCTTTATCGGTATTTTTAATGGTAACCGATGAATTATTTATTAATGATACTGAAGAAAAAGAAACATCATAAGCAATAAACCGAACAGTAGAAGCAGACGAAGGACTTTCAATTGAAGAAGAGCTCATCACAATATTACATAAATTATAGATATTTTTTGTTTGAAAATTTACATTTTCAGCATATAAATAATTATTATTTGTAAATTTTGAATTAATTTTATATTTTGAAGAATTCCCTACCAAAGTTAAAGCTCCCAAAGAACTTATTGTTATACCTTCTGCATTGCTATTAGTTAATCTATAAGAATTACCATATATAGCTAAATGATTATTAATATTTGCCCCTTTGCTTGAAGTAGTAGATATTGTCATTTTTGCTGCATTTGTATGCTCACTGTTAAGAAAAGTTTCTAAATTGGCGACTGTTTTTATCTCTGACTCAATAGAATAATCAAGTTTCCCCAAAATCGGGCTATTAAAAAAAGTATACGTACTATAATACACCGGTTTTGTAGATATTTTAATTCTTAAATCTTCTAAATTACCATTACCTGTAAATAAATCAATACTACCTGTTGAATATGCTATTGAAGAAATATTGATTTTTGTTAAATTAATAACACCACTTGCCTTTTTTGATATACTAAAATTATCGTTTATTGTTATTGAATCTACTGTTATATCTATACTCAAATTAACATTTTTTGTTGACGTAAAAGTATCAACCACAATATTTTGAACACTATTAAAAGTTTCACTTGATAAGTTAAAAGTTCCGGTTGATAAATTCAAAGTTCCACTTGATAAATTCAAAGTTCCTACATTAAAAGAGTAACAATTACTACTGACTCTTATTTCACCTGAATTAAAATTTATCGTTCCACCTTCCATATCAATTTCAGAATTAAAATCAACATAATTACTTGTTGATGTTTCAATACTCATAACAGTAGTTCCTGTAGATACTATTGAATTTCCCTTCTTAAAAAAAACATTTGCTCCGTTTGCAACTAAATTTATTTCTCCGTTAACTGAATAAATAGCATCACCCTTTCCTGATGTGACACTATTACCACTGAATTCTATTTTTTTACTTATTGCGTTTAAATTTAAAATACTGTCAAAAGCATATATTGCACCACCTTTATTCGTTGCAATATTTGAAGAAAAATTTGCACCGTCTTCTATTGTAAAAGTTGTCTTAAAAACGTAAACTGCACCGCCATTGCGATTGGCTGAATTATTTTTAAATGCAACATTACTACTTACTGTTACGGAACTTAAAATAACATACATCGCACCACCCTTGTATGCAGAATTACTGCTAAATTCTACGTCTGTCCCAATTAATATCCACTTTTGCTTTCTATCATCATTTCCACTGTTGCCATTTTGATAAATAGCACCACCAGTTAAAATATTTTCACCATAGCCATAAATTGTTTTGCCATCAATTATAGCGGTTGTACTTGTATATTTGTTTCCGTAAAATTCAACATTATTACCTATTTGTAAATTTCCGATGCTGTAAATTGCACCGCCCGCATTTGTTGCCGTATTTGATGAAAAATTTGAACCTTGCCCTATTATTGTTACCGATGTTAAGTTAAGGTTATAAATAGCACCGCCGGATTCAAAAGCCGTGTTGGATAAAAATTTAATTTCTTGCCCTATTTTTAAAATTCCATCTTCACTATTTAATATTGTCCCTGAAACATAAGTAGTATTATTCGACAAAGTTACTTTGTTTGTTACGGTAATTGTAGGAATTTTAGATGACATTGTTGTAATATTTGCTGCAACGGATCCTGATTCCGAATAAGTTTGATTTGAAACATTTTTATCTATTATCAAATTGTCTTTATTACGTATAGATGAAAAAGCAGGCAATACCGTTATACACAAAACAGTAAAAACCAATAATATAAAAATTTTTATTTTATTCATTTAATCCCCTAAGAAACAGAAGAATATAAATACAAAACAACTATTATATTTTATAAAAAATTTATGTTGCTTTACAACTAAAAAAACTGTTTATTTTTTAATCGAGAAGTTTTGAAACGGAAGAAAATAATTTTTTCATATCGTCCGGTATTTCTGCAATAAGATTCATTGTTTTACCTGTAGAAGGATGAGAAAATTGTATTTTATAAGAATGTAACATTTGCCTGTTAAAAGTAATTCCGTTTAAACTTTGGCTACCGCCGTAAGCCGCATCACCTAAAACGGGGTGACCTATGTATTTCATGTGGCTTCTTATTTGATGAGTTCTTCCCGTTATAATTCTAACCGAAAGCAGTGTAATACCGCCCGTTCTTGCCAAAACTTTAAATTCCGTAATTGCCTGTTTTTTAGCCAACGGACCGACCTCTATTATTTTTCTGTTTTTTTGAGACCTTCCCAAAGGAGCTTCTATTCTGCCTCTTTCTTCCCGTATGGTTCCGCAAACTGCCGTAATGTATGTTTTACGAACTGTTCTTTTTTGAAATTGTTTTGACAACGACACTTTTGCCTTTTGATTTTTTGCAAAAATTATTGCACCCGTAGTATCTTTATCCAACCTGTGAACCATAAAAGGAGTGTTATTTTTTAAATGATACATCAAGGCATTTAACAATGTTCCCGTTTCATGCCCGAAAGATTGATGCACAACAATATCGGCTTGTTTATTTATGACTATTATATCTTCATCTTCATAAATAATATTTAAAGCAATTTTTTCCGGTTTCATGGAAAAAGAAGGTTTATTTTGAAGATTATATTTTATTTTATCAAATTTTTTTAATTTATAATTAGCCGAAACGGTTTTATCGTTTACTAATAAATTACAGTCCTTTATAAGCTTTTGAAAATATGTTCTTGAATAATCCGAACAATATTTATTCATAAAACAATCTATTCTTTCATGTTTATCTTCGTTATAAATTATTTCTTCCATTTTTCCCGCCTGACATAAATATAATT
>NZ_CACWEU010000040.1:0-2870 GCF_902760015.1 Candidatus Ruminimicrobium bovinum | reverse complement strand
CGCAATTTTACCGATAGCCGCTTCGTGAATTAATGCGGCATCTATATTATTTGCTTCAAGTGACGGAATTGCCAATATTTTACCTTCATCCATAATTATGGAATCACATTCGGTATGACCGCTGCAACGATTGTTGCCGGTAAGTTTAACTTCAAATTTTTGATAAGATTTTTCTTTTGCCACCGATCTTGATACTATATCCGCCGTTGAACCTTCACCGTCCAAAGTAACGGTGTAACCGCTTACGGCCTGTTGATTGCCGTGAGTTAAAAGTCGTTCTCTTATCACAAGTTTTGCACCCTTTTTAAGATTAGCCGTTGTTTGTCTGTTAGTGTTATCTACTCCCTTAATTTGCACCATTTCCATTTCCATAAAGCTGTTATCCTGCATATAAACTTCCGTTCCGGGATTCAATATTCTTTTCCCCATTCCTTTTCCCGAACCGAAATGTTTTTCAATATATTTTACTTTGGAATTTTTACCGACATAAAACCTGTGTATTCCGTCATGTTGCGAATCTTGTTTACCGCAATTATCTATACCGCACCCTGCAACTATAACCACATCACAGTTTTCACCTATATAGAAATCATTATATACCGTTTCTTTATATCCGCTGTTACTTAAAACCACCGGAATATGAACACTTTCGTTTTTTGTATTATCTTTTATTTTTATATCTATCCCGCTACCTTCGGTTTTTGTTTGTATGTCAATATTGGCGGTTGTATTTCTTCCTGCAAGTTTTCCGTTTGCTCTAAAATTATATGCTCCCATAGGAACATCATGCAAACCGGCAACTTCGGCTATTAATCTTTTTTGTATTTCATCCATTTCCATATATTTAATGCTCCTAACTTAATTTTTCACAAGTTTTTGTTACGGATTCCGTTCCTAAAATATCAGGTAGAATTTCGTCTTTTGTTCCCCTCATTGTCACTTTACCGTCTGCAACTACAATAATTTCATCCGCTATACTTAAAATTCTTTCCTGATGAGAAATAACAATAATCGTTCCGTCGTTAATATTTTTTCTCATCAAATTAAATACTTTTATTAAATTTTGAAAACTCCATAAATCAATACCGGCCTCCGGTTCATCAAAAACGGAAAGTTTAGGTTGTTTTGCAAGAATTGTCGCAATTTCAATTCTTTTAAGTTCTCCTCCCGACAAAGAAGCATCTATTTCTCTTCCTACATATTTACCGGCACATAAACCTACTTTGGATAAATATTCGCATGCCTGTTCTGTTTTCAAGTTATTATTTGATGCAATTTTTAACAAATCATAAACTTGAAGGCCCTTGAATTTTACAGGTTGTTGGAAAGCATATCCTATTCCTGCTTTTGCCCTGTCGGTTATGCTTGTATTTGTAATATCGTTTCCGGCAAAAAACACTTGACCTTTCGTCGGCAATATTATTCCGGCTATTATTTTTGCAAGTGTGGATTTACCGCTACCGTTAGGTCCGGTAACGGCCACAAATTTATTATTACCAATTTTTATATCAATATCTTTTAATATTTCTTTTTTTTGTCCGTTTACGGTAACATCAAAAGAAATATTTTTTAGTTCTAACATATTGTTCTCCGAAAATTAATTTTAAATATCTTTTTATTTTATCAATATAAAATTCGCTTAGCAAATTTTAAATACAAATTAAGAAAGCGATAACAAAAGGAAATGTATTAAAACCTAAAAAGGATTGAATGACAGTTTTTTTATTGTATCAAAATCTTCATCTATTGAAGTACCTGCTGTCGTAAGCATATCACCGGTAATTGTAGCATTTGCCCCTGAAGAAAACATTGATACACCTTTATCTTTAAACAAAAGCCGACCGCCGGCAAGGCGAATAAATGCATCCGGTAAAACAAACCTTGCTATCGCTACGGTTCTGTTAATTTCTTCTTGAGTTAAAATTTTATTATTTTCAAACGGTGTTCCTTTTATGGGGTTTAACACATTTACGGGAACGGATTTTATGCCGAGGTTATATAATTCAAAAAACATATCTATTCTGTCTTCAAATGTTTCCCCCAATCCGAAAATTCCGCCGCTGCAAATTTCAAGCCCGGCTTTTTTTGCCGCGTTTATCGTTTTTATTTTATCGTCATAAGTATGTGTGGTGCAGATATTTGGAAAAAAGTTTCTTGATGTTTCCAAATTGCAATGATACCTTGTAACACCCGCCTGTTTTAATTTTACAAGTTGTTCATAAGTCAAAAGTCCCATTGAAGCACATAACAAAATATCACATTTATTTTTTATATTTTTATAAGTTTGACAAACGGAATCTATTTCTTGGTCGGTAAGTTTTTTGCCTGATGTAACAACAGAAAACCTTTTAACTTTTTTATCGGCATTATGTTTTGCTTCTTTAAATATATTTTGGCTATCAAGCAAAGGATACTCTTTTATACTTGTTTTATAATGCGATGATTGTGCACAAAACTTACAATTTTCACCGCATTTACCGCTTTTGCCGCTGACTATCGAGCACATATCAAATTTATTACCGCAAAATTTTTGTTTTATTTTTTCGGCAACAAAAGAAAACTCTTGCAAATCCGTATTTATAAGAGATAATGCTTCCTGTTTTGTTATATGATAATTTTGATTTAAAATTTTATCCGTTAATTGTTTAAGCATGAATATTTATTTTCTGCTTCCCGGTTTTATAGGTTTTGAACCGTTTTTACATAACGGACATTCTTCAGGTTTATAACTTTTAACTTCCAAACTTAACAAAGAAAATCTCGGAACACCGAAATCCACTTTACCCGCACTTCTGTCAACCAATGAACATACGGCAACAATTTCGGCTCCGGTTTGTTTTAAACTTTCTATAACTTCTCTTGTGGAAAGT
>NZ_CACWEU010000039.1:0-24508 GCF_902760015.1 Candidatus Ruminimicrobium bovinum | reverse complement strand
TGTTTGTTAAAATCGGTGAAGGTATCATTAAAAATCCTTTTGTATTATTTACATTATTATACATTTTTATAAAAATTATTTAAATTTAATATTCAATAAAACTATTTTTTTGATATCTAAAATGTTATCATATAAATGTTTTTAATAAAACAAATTTAATTTTTTATGAAAAAGAACAGGAACAAAAATATCAAACTATTTTTAGTGATGTTGATTTTCGGCATTACTATAACAGCTTGTCAATCAAATAAACAGCCGGTTGAACAGAAGATAACAATTATTCCCGGAACAGAAATTGTAACATACGGTTTTGCCGATACGGGGAAAATGAAATATGGAAACGATAATTTCGTTTTAATTGATGATAAGACTTATCCGGATATGAACAAGAAAGTTGAAGCTTTTAGAACGGCGGTTTCCGGAAATAATTTTGTGATAATAGATGGTGATATAGATTTAAGTTGTGGAATAATAACGGATATAAATCACGATTATTTTGATGAGTTTAATGAAGATAATACACCTAAACATAAAAATTTTGTTGTGACAATAGGTTCAAATACAACACTGATCGGAATGGAAACTGCAAGGATAATGTATGGCAGTCTTTTAATACATGATGAACAAAACATTATAATACAAAATGTATCTTTTTATGATGCACACGGAGCACCGGAACAGAATCCTAAAATAAACAAAGAAACAAAGTGTTCCAGTGATAATATAAGTGTAGAAAAAGTAAACAATTTATGGATAGACCATTGCTCGTTTACCGATGGAAAGTGTAGAGATATTTATGGAAATTATCATGATGGTGCAATAGATATAAAATCAGGAGAAAATATTACTATATCATATTGCTATTTTACAAATCATGATAAAGTAATGTTGTTAACTCCGAACGATGACTTTTCAAACAAAACCAATGTATATATTACTTTACATCACAATTATTTTGATAAAGTAATTCAAAGAATGCCCAGAGCAAGATGGGCAACGGCTCATATATATAATAATTTATATGAAAATATAGGTTTCGGTAAAGATTTCGGTTACAGTTTAGGTATTGGAATAGGGAGTACTTTTATAGTGGAAAATAATTATTTCGGATATCATAAGTCCGGTATAATATGTTGGTTCGATAGGGCAGATATTGACGATAAAAACAGTTCTGTGTTATATTATAAAGGAAATATTCCGAATTTAAAAAATAAAAATTCCATATATTCCGAAAATGATAAATTAAAAGATTACAAGCTACATGTTAAAGAAGAAAAAAAATATGATATTCCTTATGCTTATGAATTGGAAACGGTTGAGAAAATAAAAAAGAATTTAAAGTATTTCGCAGGTGCAGGCAAGAAAATAGAAATATTAAAATAGAATATAAAGGAGAATGAAGAAATATGAATCCGAACAAAGTTCCTATAGTTATGTCTTCGGATAATAAAGTTTTTTTTACTATAGCAACTGTTATAGTTTCAATGCTCGAAAATGCAAATAAAGATACTTTTTACGATATTTATGTTTTGTGTACAGATACAGTTACCGATGAAAGTAAAAACAAATTATCCGAACTAAAAACTCAATACAATAATTTTTCGTTATCTTTTATAGATATGAAAGATACTTTCAAAAATATTCCTAAAACACATAAATATGTTACTTACGTGTCGGCATTTAAGTTTTTAATTCCTTCTTTATTTCCGCAATTCGATAAAATTCTATATCTTGATACGGATGTTATAGTAAGAGCAGATTTGATTGATTTATATAATACCGATATAGGGGACAACTATGTAGCAGGTTGTTTATGTTTGGTTAATCATATAACTTGCAGAGACGGTATTTTAAGAGAAACAGGTTTAGAAAGTATGGATTATTACATAAATGCAGGTGTTATTTTGATGAATTTAAATTTAATTCGCCAAGATAAAATAGATAAAAAGTGTATAGATATGATAGGTAGTTTTAAAGGTTCTGTCGATCAGCATATTATGAATAAAGTTTGTTACGGTAAAATATTTTTTTTACCGCCAAAATATAATATTAGCACTTCCTCTTTGAAAATTTTCGAGTCTGATGCTATAAAAATTTTTTATTCTATGCAGGAAGTTGAGCAAGCTTATAAAAATCCTGTTATTTTTCATTGGACCGGCGGAAATAAACCGTGGCAATATTATAATTTGTTTTTAGCACATGAATGGTTCAGATATTTTATAAAAACACCGTTCAAAGATATGAAACTTGACAGAAAATACTTGAAACGTACCGGTGTATTTTCAATGTTTAAAAATTTTTTGTCGCGTACATTGAAAAAGATGTGGTATGGCTTGATATATAAATAATACGAAAAAACAAATGACTAAATATGATTAAAATGATATAATTAAAAATTATGTTGAAAATAAAATGTTGATTTATGAGGAATAAAAAATGAATTTTCAAGAAATTATTATGAGATTACATAAGTATTGGTCTAAAGAAGGTTGTTTGATATGGCAACCTTACGATTTGGAAAAAGGTGCCGGAACATTTAACCCTGCAACGTTTTTAAGATGTTTGGGACCTAACCCGTGGAAAGTTGCTTATGTTGAACCTTCAAGAAGACCTACCGACGGGAGATACGGGGAAAATCCTAACAGATTACAGCATTATTATCAATTTCAGGTTATATTAAAACCGGCACCTAAAAATGTTCAACAATTATATTTGAACAGTTTAAAAGCCATAGGGCTTGACCCTAAAGAACACGATATAAGGTTTGTTGAAGATGATTGGGAATCACCGACTTTGGGTGCATGGGGGCTCGGCTGGGAAGTTTGGATAGACGGTATGGAAGCAACACAGTTTACATATTTTCAACAGGTAGGCGGAATAGAATTAAACCCGATATCTGCAGAAATTACTTACGGGCTTGAACGGCTTGCAATGTATTCTCAGAAAAAAGATTCGGTATACGATTTAATGTGGACCGACGACGTAACTTACGGCTATGTTCATTTGGAAGATGAAAGACAGTGGTCAAAATATAATTTTGAAGTGGCAGATACAAAAATGTTGTTGCAGCATTTTAATGATTGGGAAGCCGAAGCAAAAAAACTTGTCGAGCAGAATTTGGTTCTTCCTGCTTATGATGCCGTTATGAAATGTTCACATTTGTTTAATTTGCTTGATGCAAGGAGTGCAATTTCGGTATCCGAAAGAGTAAGTTATGTTTTGCGTGTCAGAACTTTGGCAAAACTTGTAGCCGAAGGATATATGAAACAATTTACGAAATAAAACGGTTCATTAATTTTAAGTGCTTTCAAAAGGAATTTAAAAAATTGTTTTGATATTATTTTGATTTTATGGTAAGTTTAAAATAAGAGGAATAAAAAATGGTAAACAATGTATTATTGGAAATCGGAACGGAAGAAATACCTTCTTCATATATTGCACCTGCACTTGAACAAATGCAGAAGTTTACAAATGATATGCTTGGTTCAAAAATGGTGGGTTTCGGACAAATAAAAACTTATGCTACGCCGAGAAGACTTATTTTAACAATAGATAATGTTGAACAAAAAAGTAAAGATACCGTGCAGGAATTTAACGGGCCGTCCGTAAAAGCCGCAAAAGATGCAAACGGTAATTGGACACAGGCAATAATGGGATTTTCAAATAAACACGGCGTAAAACCGGAACAACTTGTGATAAAAGATACTCCGAAAGGACAGTATTATACTTATTTAAAAAAAATCAAAGGTGAAAAAATAACTAAAATTCTTTCCGAAATTTTTCCCGAAATTATACAAAAAATATATTTCCCGAAAACTATGGTGTGGGAAAGTTCAAGGTTGAAATTTGCAAGACCGATAAGAACGATAGTAGCATTATACGGTGACAGAATAATAAATTTTTCTTTGGCAAACGGTGCCATAAAAGCTTCAAATAAAACAATAGGGTTACATACATTAACTTCAAAATATATAATTATAGAATCTGCAGACGTTTATAAAACAACAATGCAAAATAACTGTGTATTAATCGACCAGCAGGAAAGAAAACAAAGAATAATAAGTTCAATAAATGAAGTTGCAAATACAATTTCGGCAAAAGCAATTTTGGATGAACATTTGGTTGATGAAGTTAATCAGCTTGTTGAATATCCTACGGCGGTATTATGTAAATTTGATGAAAAATATTTAAAACTTCCGCCTGAAGTTCTTATAACATGCCTTAAAAAACAGCAAAAATGTTTTGCCTTAAAAGATAATACCGGTAAACTTGTAAATTATTTTATAAATATAAGAAACGGAAAATCCGATAACTTGGATATTGTTAGAGCCGGTTATGAAAAAGTTGTTGTTGCAAGACTTGAAGATTCAATTTTCTTTTATGAAAACGATATAAAAAAATCGGTTGAAAGTTCTACCGAAAGGTTAAAGGGACTTATTTTCCAAAAAGAAATCGGAACCGTTTATGAAAAACTCGGCAGAATAAAAACAATTGCAAATTTTATAAATGAACAAAATAATTTGAATATAAATAAAGAAACTTTAACAAAAGTTATAGATTTAAGCAAAACGGATTTGGTTAGCGAAATGGTTTTTGAATATCCCGAACTTCAGGGGATAATGGGCAGAATTTATGCGGGTGTTGCAGGGGAACCTGAAGAAATATCAACGGCAATAGAACAACATTATTGGCCGTTGGCTGCTTCGGGAAATTTACCGGAAAATATTTTATCGGCAGTTGTTTCTTTATCGGATAAAACAGATACCGTTGCAGCTGATTTTGCAATAGGGCTTGAACCTTCCGGTTCTGCAGACCCTTACGGACTTAGAAGAATGTCAATAGGTATTGTCAGAATGTTAAGGCAATTTTTACCCGAAACAGATTTTGAAAAAATTATTGATATTGCATTAAACTCAATGCCTGAAAAAATTAAGGAAAAAGAAACATTTAATACCGCAAAACAAAGACTTATCAAATTTTTCTGGAACAGAATAGAAAATATTTATGAAAACGAAGGTTTTAAATTTGACGAAGTAAAAGCCGTTATTATACCTTCGCAAAAAAACGGGTTAAAATTTTTAGGGGACATATCAAAAAAACTTAATGCATTACAAAGTTTAAGGAAAGAAAATTCCTTTGCCGATATTACTACAATTTTTAAAAGAGCAAGTAATATTTTAAATCAGGCAAAAAAACAAAATTTACAAATATCAAATTCCGTAAATACGGAACTTTTAAAAGAAGAAGCCGAACAGAATTTATATAGTAAATATATTGAAATTGAAAAAGAATTGGAAGTTGCGCTTACAGATAAAAATTATACCGGTGCAATAAGCAAACTTGTTGATATAAAACCTTATTTGGATAATTTTTTTGAAAAAGTTATGGTTATGTGTGAAGATGAAAGTATAAAATTAAACAGAATTTCACTGATAAATTATATTACAAGCAAATTTAATTCGTTTGTTAATTTGTCATCATTACAGTAAAATTGACAAAGTTTACTTTTTCTTATATACTTTAATTTGATTTGTAATAGGGGTTTTTGTGAATATAAAAAAATTTATCTGCTGTTTAAGCAGCATTATATTTTTTGCTAATTTTGTTTTTGCCGATGAATTTCTTGATGAATGTCTTAAAATTTCAAAATCAAGAGATTTAAAGCTTTCTGTTGCCGAAGAGCAAATTGCACTTGCCCAAACAAGACTTAACAGTTCTGTTCGTTCGTTTTTCCCTCAAATAACTTTACAAAGTAAGTTCTCAAAAGGTAGTACTGCTCTTCAAAGTGTCGGAACGAGCGGAAATTATTCAAAAGAAGAATATAATTCGGAAGAATACGGAGTAAGAGCAGTTCAACCCATATACGAGGGCGGCGGAACAAGAGCAACACATAAGTATAACAGTCTTATGTTAGAATCCGCAAAATATAACTATACAAAAACAAAAGAAGAATTGTTTTCAAAAGTAAAACTTGCTTACTATGAATACTTAACGTTAAAAATGGAATATGTAGCATTACATAAAGCTTTTGAAAAAGTGGAAAAATTATTTTTAAAAACGCGGCTTGAATATAAAGCAAGGGCGATATCGGATCTTGATTTGACTGAAGCTAAAAATTTTAGAGATAAGGTTAATAATTTATTGACGTCTTCAAAAATAAATTTGGAATTTGCAACCAAAAAATTGATAGAAACCGTAGGTGTTATAAGTTTGGAAGATATTCCGGCAGTAGTTTCGGACGAATTACCTGATGATATTCAGGAAATTTCTTTTACGTTGGATGATTGCATAAGTTTTGTTCAAATAAATAATTTAGAGGTAAAAATAGCTAAATCTCAAATAGAAATGGCGGAAGCCAAAATTAAAATAAACAGGGCTAAAATACATCCTAAATTATATATTGAGGGTTTTTACGGGAAAAGCGGAGAAGCTTATGTAACACATCCGTTGGAACTTACTACAAGTTGGAATGTTGCAGCAAAGGTTTCGTGGGGATTGTGGGGAAATTCTTTTAACGGTTCTGCAAGTACAGACAGAACCGACCCTACCGAAATTGTAGATTCCAGCAGAAGAGTTGAAACTACAGAGTTCAATTTTCAACTTGGTATTTTAGATGATTTTCAATATTTCGTTGATGCAAAAGAAAGTGATGTGGGTAAAAAACAAACAACAGCCGAACTTATAGATTTATTAAAAAACAGCAGATTGTCGGTAGAAAAAGCATATAATGAATATCGTGTATCTTTAAACGAAGCAAAAGTTTTAAGAGATGAAATAAAACTTAAAGAAAGAAAGTTAGCGCTTATGCAGAAGAGGAACGATTTGTATGAAGTTCAAACTGTTTCTTTGATGGAAGAATCATGGAAATATGCCGAAACGATTTCTTCTTTTGCTAAACAATTATATACAAACTATTCATCAATAACTGAACTTGAAAAACTTACGCTTATGAATTTAAGATAATTTGGAGGAGTATTTTGGAAAAATTAAAGTATTTTTATTACAAATTTGTTGAACAACTTTCTTACAAATATCAAAAAATGGCTTCTGAATCACCTAAATTATTAAAACATATAAAAATTGCAATAGTTGTTTTTTTAGTTCTGTTAATAGCATTTTTGGTTTATTGGATATATTTCAGAAAAGAAAAAGTTGCCGAAGAAAAGCAGGATATGATAAGCGTTAAGGTTAAAAGATTGGCAAAACAGGATTATGTTGATAATTATACGGTTATGGGCAGCATAAAAGGTGCTATTGAAAATGAATTAAGGTTTGAGCTTGAAGGGCAACTTGCTTCATATAACTATAAAGAGGGTGCGAGAATAAAAGAAGGTGAAGTTATTTGTGCATTAGATCCTAAAGACGCAATAACAAAAGCCGAATATGCAAAAAGTAAATACAGAAGTGAAGTTTCAGCATATAATTCGGCAAAAGAAAAATATAAAGTTTATGAAGAATTGTTTACAATGAAAGCTTTATCAGAAAGTAAATTGTATGAGGCGAAATATGAAATACAGTCGTCGGAATCTAAAGTTAAAGCTTCTTTATCGGAATTAGAACTGGCGCAATCTAACCTTGCAAAAACTAATTTGCAAGCTCCCAGTGATGGTATTTTAGCAGAAATAATAATAAAACCTGGTGAATATATAACACCGCAGGATATAGTTGCAAAATTTATAAGTGATAAAGGTACTAATTTTGAGGTGGATGTACCTGAAAAAGATGTGCATAAATTAAAGATAGGTCAACTTGTTACAATTACATGTGACTCTTATCAAAATAAAACTTTTGAAGGTAAATTAATGGAGATTGCCCCTATTGTTAAGGAAAGAACAAGAACATCTACGATAAAAATAGGTGTTGATAACCAGGATGGTGCTTTAAGATCCGGAATGTTCGGTAGAGGGGTTATTTTATTAAAGGAATTAAAAGATGTTATGCTTGTTCCGACAGACAGTATAATTTCTTTAAACGATAATGCATTTTTAGTTCCGGTTGTTTCTCCCGACTATAAAACACCCGGTGAAGGAACTATTTTATTAAGACCTTGCCAATTGGGTGAAGAGTTATCGGGGTATACGGTTATCGTACAAGGCTTACAGATAGGAGAGCTTGTTGTTATTGAAACACAAGGACAGCTTTCCGATGGAATGAAAGTTAAATTCCTTGAAGCTGTAGAAGATAAATTGGAAGAAGATCAACAACAATAATTTTCCCAAATGGATTTATAAATGATAGAGTTTGGAATAAGAAAGCCTATAACAACACTTATGATTGTTTTGGCTTTGATAATGTTTACAGCAATAACTACATTTCAAATACCAGTAGAATTAAATCCAAGTACAAAATCATCTTTGGTAAGTGTTATTACAAGGTTAAGAGGCGGTGTTGCAGCAAGTGAAGTTGAAAAGTATGTTACAAGACCGCTTGAAGAAGTTTTTTCCGAAATTAACGGTTTGAAGGAAATGATTTCTTCTTCAAAAGAGTCAGAGTCTAATATTATGATGACTTTTCATCATAATATTGATACTGATTTTGTTATTATTGATGTACGTGAGAAAATAGCGATGGTAAAACATAAATTACCTAAAGAAACGGAGAAATCAGTAATAGCAAAATTTGAACAGTCCGATAGTCCTGTCCTAATATTGTCTTTAGGTTCTGATGTCAAAACAGTTGAACAATTAAGAGAAATTGCAGAAGAAGATATAAAAGAACAAATATTGAGAGTATCCGGTGTTGCCAATGTTGAATTCGGCGGTGGAAGAGAAAGAAAATTTTTGATTGAGATGGATAATTCAAAACTTCTTGGATATAAACTTTCTATTCTTGAAGTTGTTCAAAGAATAAATTTGGCAAATATTTCAATTTCTGCAGGTGAAATAGCACAAAATAATCAAAATTTTGTTATAAGAGCAACAGGTGAATACGATAGTATTGAAGAAATAGAAAATACGGCAATTGCAATTACAGAGTCAGGTTCAATTGTACGTATAGGTGATATTGCAACCGTTAGAGATTCTTTTTATGAACCTACGTCATTTTCAAGGTTAAATATTCAGCCGGTAGTTTCAATTTATGTTCAAAAAGAATCTACGGCAAATACGATTAAAGTTGTAAAAGAAACTTTGGAAGTAATAGAAAAACTTAAAAAAAATCTTGATGAAGATATTGTTGTAACTACCGTAAAAAACGATGCGGAATATATTTCAAAAGCAATATCATCGCTTGTGGAAGCATTGGTTGTGGGCGGAATTTTACTTGCAAGTATTTTGTTTTTATTTATGAAAAATATAAGAAGTATTTTTATAGTTGCAACAACAATGCCTTTAAGTTTATTTATGTCGGTTTTGCTTATGCATTTTACAAACCAAACTTTTAATATTATGACATTGAGCGGGCTTGCGATGGGTATGGCAAATGTTATGGATAATTCAATAGTCGTTCTTGAAAATATATCTTTCCATTATCACAGAAAAACTTTTAAAGATAAAGCTGAACTTGTAATAAAAGCAACAGGTGAATTATGGCAACCTATATTCGCTTCAACCGTAACAACAATAATTGTGTTTTTGCCGTTGGTGTTTTTGGACCCGGAAATAAGGCAGATGTATGTTCCGTTCGGGCTTACCATAACATTTGCGCTTATCGCTTCGGTTATAGCAACAATGTTGTTTATTCCGACACAAATATATAATTGGCAAAACAAATTTGACCTTGATTTTCAAAGATGGTATATGAAAGTAAGGATGTATTACGGAAAGATATTAAAATTTTGTTTCAGAAAAAAAACGTGGATATGGCTTACAATAATTTTGTTGTTTGTTGTATCTGCACGAATTCTTACGACAAGAGACAGTGAATTTATGGATCCGGGTGATGTAAATACCTTTCGTATAGGTGTGCAGTTTCCGCCGGCTACAAGAATAGAATTATCAAATGAAGTTGTAAAAAAGATGGAACAGGCCTTACTCGGATATAAAGACCAGGTTGAAAGAGTGTCTTCCAAAGTTGAAAAACTGCATACTTTTGTTGAAGTGAAAGTTTACGAAAGACCTGAAGAGTTTAAAGCGGAATTCAGAAAAAGATTCGGTGAATTTTCACCTGCTTTTGTTTATTTTCAGGATTCACAGGATTCTGCGGCAAAAGAAATTTATGTCGACTTTTACGGACAGAATTATGATACTTTAAAGCAACTTGCTTTTTCATCATCGGGAAGACTTCAACAGGTTAAAGGACTTACCGATGTTAAAATAAGAATGAGAGAAGACGAACCGGAAGTTCTTGTAAACGTAGATTATAACCGGCTTGCAATTTTCGGACTTACAACTTATTATTTCAGTAATACTTTACATTGTCAAATAAGGGGGCTTATCGCAACTCAATACAGAACCGAAGGTAAACAGATAGAAACAATTTGTCGTTTATATCCGGGAAGTATTCCCAATGTTGATTCCATTCCTTTTGTAGGTATGGTTAATCCGAAAAAAGATGTTGTATATGTCGGGCAGGTTTCCGAAATCAGTAAAGTAAAATCAAATCAGGAAATTTGGCATAAAAATAAAAAAAGGTTTATTCAAATAAGTGCAAACAGGGCAAAAATAGGTTTAACAACGGCCGCACAAAGAATAAATGAAACTTTAAAAGGAGTTGCTTTCCCGAGAGATTATTCTTTTAAAATTTCGGGCGATTACGAAAAAACTGTTGAAAACAGAGGTTCGTTTATTTTAGCCGTATCACTTACCGTTATTTTGATATTTTTTGTTTTGGCTTCAATTTTTGAATCTTATTTGCAGCCGGCACTTATAATGTTTTCGCTTCCTTTAAGCATAATAGGTGTTGCTTTTGTGTTGTGGGTATTTAAAAAACCTATAAGTTTGGGTGTTTGGATCGGTATAATGATATTGTTCGGTTGTATCGTATACAGTTCCATTATTATTGTAGATAAAATAAATCAAAGGCGGCACGGAAGAACCAATTTGCTTAGAGTTATTTTTGAATCGTGTAAAGAAAGATTGCGTCCCGAACTTATTACGCTTTTGATGAAAACATTGGGGCTTTTACCCATGGTATTAAGCAGGGATGAATCTGCAAGTATGTGGCGTTCTTTGGGGCTTACGGTTCTTTTCGGAACAATATCGGGAACAATTTTAACCATGCTTATAATACCTACGGCTTATTATGTTTTGGAAAACCCTAAAAAGAGTATATGTATTTTTATGAGGAAAATAGGATTGGCTTTTATTTTAGATATATTAAAAAAAATATATAATGAAAAGGATTTTGAACAATTAAAAAATTGAAAACAAAATGCAAAGCTTTTTAATGTATAATGTATAGTGTAAAATGTATAATTTTTGAAAAAGTAAAGTTATATTTTTTGCAGAGCAAAATACATTAATCATTATGGTATACATTATAAATTTTTTATTATTTAAAGAGAGTATATAAATGAGTATTTTAAGATTGCCTGTTGACAGGCCCGTAACAACAATAATGATATTTTGTTCTGTTATTCTTATGGGGGTTATTGCTTTTTCAAGAATTCCGCAAGAATTGTTTCCTGCGGTGGAATATCCGCAAATTACAATCGTTACAAAGTATGAAGGTGCAGGTCCGGAAGAATCCGAAAAATTGATTACAAAAATAATAGAAGAAAGTGCCGGAACCGTAAAAAAAATCAAAAGAATTACATCAACATCAAAAGAGGGTGTTTCCATTGTTTCCTGTGAGTTTTTGTGGGGAACAAATATGGATTTTGCTTCAATGAATATAAGAGAAAAAATAGACTTGATAAAGGAATCTTTACCTAAAGATGCACTTGAACCGGTTGTTTTAAAATATAATCCTATGCAGGTGGAAGCCATTATTTTATCGGCAAATTATAAAACACCGGAAACTTCTTTGGAAAGAATGGCGGAACTTAGAACATTTGTAAAAAAGAATATCAAAGATGAACTTGAAAGAATAGAAGGTGTTGCAAAAGTAGAAATAAGGGGCGGTGAACAAAAAGAAATTTTAGTTGAAATAGATAAAGGAAGGTTGCTTGCAAACCAGGTTTCAATAAATGATGTCGTAAATTCATTGCAAACCGCAAATATTACATATCCTGCCGGAACAATTAAAGAAGAAAAACACGAATATATAGTAAAAACCGTAGGTGAATTTAAAAATTTGGATGATATAGAAGCGCTTTCTTTCGGAAAACAGCAACAACAGGAACAAAAAAACAGATATAGAAAAGACAGAACCGTTCAAAGCGGAAATGATGAAAAAATTGTTTATATGCGAGATGTTGCCGATGTGAAAGAAATTTTAAAAGACAAAAAGGGTTATTCAAGATATAATTCAAGAGAAAATGTTTCTATAGGTATATTCCCGCAATCCGGTGCAAATTTAATAAATATGTCAAAAAATGTTAAAGCCAAATTAAAAGATTTGGCCGATAAAATTCCTCCCGATGTTGAAATAGAAACCACTTACGATCAATCGATTTTTATTAAAAAATCATTAAATAATATTTATGAATCGGCAATTCAAGGTATGTTGTTATCTTTTATATTACTTTATTTCTTTATGAAAAGTTTTGTCGGTTCTTCCATAATAAATACCGCTATTCCTATTTCATTATGTGTTACTTTAAGTATTATGTATTTTCAGGGAATTACAATAAATTCCATGTCACTGGGTGGTTTAACAATAGGTATCGGGATGGTTGTAGATAACGGTAATATGGTGCTTGAAAATATTTTAATGGCAATAAACAGAAATAAAACGTTACCCAAAAAAGAAGCTATTTATAAGGCAACATCAAGTTTGTTGCCTCCTATTTTAAGTTCCACTCTTACAACCGTTTCAATTTTTATTCCTTTTATTTTTGTTGCAGGTATGATAGGACAATTGTTTTCCCAATTGGCATTAACGATAACTTTTTCCATGATAGCTTCAATTTTTGCGGCTATGTTTTTAGTTCCTCGGCTTTGCCTTTCGGCAAACCTTGCAAAACAATCGGTCACCGCAGGTGTGCATGCTATAAATACTTATTTTACTCCAACTTTAAAATCGGTTTTAAATATGAAACCTCTTACGGTTTTTTTAGTAATATTCTGTTACGGTTTGGTGGGTTTTTTTGTAACTTATCTTATTCCTAAAGAATTTATGCCTAAAACAGATGAAAGAAGATTCGTTTTGAATTTGTCCATGCATCCGGATACTCCTCTTGAAATTACAAATTCGGTAGTTAAAAGAATAGAACAGGCAATATCAAAATATGATGAGGTTTTAGATATTGCTACAACAATCGGCTCAACCGATGATCAAGTCGGTTCTGCTTCCGTTGAAACGTTGGATAAATATCAGGCAAGAATAATAACCAATTTAAAACCGAAAGGTATGTCAACAAATGAAATGGTTAAAGAATTAAGTGACGAAATAAAAAAGTGGAATATAAAAAATATTGATGTCGAGTTTGTAACTCAACAGGGGCTTTTCGGTTCTGGTGTCGGCTCATCTGCAGGTGTTGTTGTTGAAATAAAAGGTAAAGATTTGGATAAACTTAAAGAATATGCAACAAAATTAAGAAGACAAATGGATGCAATGCCGGAATTTTACGGTATTAAGGTTGATCCGTCGGATGAAATTCCGGAGTTAAAATTGAATATTGACAGAGAAAGAGCTTCTTTATTCGGACTTTCGACACAGGATATTTCCGCTATGACACTTGCCGCAATTAAAGGATACGTTGCAACAAAATTGAAACTTCCCGATGATGAAATTGATATAAGAGTCAGAATGCAGGAATCCGACCGTGATACTTTGGACAAAGTTTTGGAAATGACGGCATATTCTTCTTGGGGGATGACAATTCAGTTAAAACAAATTGCACAGTCCGCTTTTGTTAAAACGCTTCCTACAATTAAAAGAATAGAAAGAGAAAGAACTTATATGATATCTGCAAACGTTAACGGTAACTTTACAAAAGCCGTATCTGAATTACAGGTATTGATAGATGATGCTTATAATAATAAAGACGTATCAACAATAATTACCGGTGAAATGCTTGCAATGAAGGAATCATTGTCGCAAACGGGTTTTGCAATGATTTTAGGTGTTATTATCATATATATGATATTGGCTTCTCAATTTGAAAGTTTATTGCAACCTATTCTTGTTATGACGGCTGTTCCTTTAGGTATAATAGGTGCATTAATTACTTTGTATATTACGGGTCAGTCGATAAATTCAATTTCAATGTTAGGGCTTATAATGTTAATAGGAAACGTTGTTAACATTTCTATTTTATTAATAGACAGGTATAATATAAAATACTTGGAAAATCCCGATAAGTATGTTGATATTGTTGCCTTTAAGCAAATGGTTACCGACACTACTGCCGACCATATAAGACCTATCGTTATGACAACTTTAACAACCGTTGTCGGGCTTGTTCCTTTGGCATTAGGTTTGGGTGAAGGGGCAACAACAAACCAACCTATGGCAATTGCCGTTGTAGGCGGTTTGATATTTGCTTTGGCTTTGGCTCTTCTGTTTGTTCCATATATTTATTTGTTTGCAAAAGGAGTTAGAAATTCGTCGGAAGATGAGTTTATATATTAAATATGAAATTTAGAACATTGGTAATAATACTTGTTATAATATCGGCATTAACCGTTGTTGCCGTTGAAGCAATAAGCAGGTTAATTGATGACTTGCCTTCAATTTCAAATTTGGAAAGATATACGCCTAATGTTGTAACTAAAATTTTTGATAAAGACGGCAATTTGCTTTCTGAACTTTTTATAGAAAGGAGAGTTCTTGTTCCGTTAAAAGAAATTCCTGCCGATTTGCAAAATGCTTTTATTGCAATAGAAGATAACGATTTTTACAGCCACTGGGGAATTTCAACAAAAGGTATTTTAAGGGCTTTTTTAATAAACTTTGTAAAAGGTAAAGTTTCTCAAGGCGGTTCTACAATTACTCAGCAACTTGCAAAAACAATTTTTTTAACTTCGGAAAAAACAATAATAAGAAAAATAAAAGAATTATTACTTACGGTTCAACTGGAAAGGAAATATACAAAAGAAGAAATTTTTCAACTTTATATTAACCAAATATATTTCGGTGCCGGCGGTTACGGAGCAGAATCTGCTTCAAGAATATATTTCGGTAAATCCGTAACCGAACTTACGCTTGCAGAAGCCGCTTTAATTGCTGGGTTGCCGAAAGCCCCGAGTTATTATTCACCAATAAGAAACCCCGAAATTGCAAAAGTAAGAAGAGCAACGGTTTTACACAGGATGAAGGAATTGGGCTTTATAAACGAACAACAGGAACAGCAGGCAAACCAGGAGCCCGTTCCTACGGAAAAACATATAGCCGAACAAACGGCAGGACATTACTTTATTGAATATTTAAGAATTTTACTTGAACCGAAATACGGAACAAATGTTTTGCATAAAGGCGGTTTGTCGATATATACTACCCTTGATATAAAAATGCAGCAGGCCGCAGAAAAAGCATTAAACGAACATCTTGAAAAATTTGATAAACAGCAGCAATCTTTTTTTGAAAAAGAAAAAATGGAGCCGAAAAAAGTTCAGGGTGCCATTATGGCAATAGACCACAGAACCGGTGCCATTAGGGTAATGGTTGGCGGAAGGGATTTTAAAGAAACAAAATTTAACAGAGCAGTTCAGGCAAAAAGGCAGGCAGGTTCAAGTTTTAAGCCGTTTGTTTATGTTACAGGTATCGATACAAAACAAATAACACCGGCAACAATGTTGGAAGATAATCCGATGGTTTTTGCATTTGACGGAAATAATTGGAATTTGGTGTCAAGGGATCTGTCTTATCTTGAAGTGTTGGCTGAAAAAATGACTCCGGAAGATTTGGTTGATCCTATGAAAGTGTGGTGCCCTGTAAATTTAGGTTCACGTTACAGAGGTGAAGTTATTTTAAGACAGGCAATTTACAGGTCAATAAATATTTGTGCCGTGGAAGCAATCAGTATTGTTACTCCGGCAAAAGTTATAGATTATGCAAGGAAAATGGGGATAAAAAGTCCGCTTGTAAATTCTTTGTCTTTGGCACTCGGTTCAAGCGATGTTACTTTACAGGAAATGACTTCCGCCTTCGGAACGCTTGCTTCAGGCGGTATACAAACAGAACCTTATTTTATAACCAAGGTGGTTGATAAAGACGGTAAAATATTGGAAGAAAATATTCCCGTTGAAAAAGAAGTTTTAAGCCAACAGACATCTTTTGTTATGACGAACTTATTAAAAGGTGTTGTGGAACGCGGCAGCGGTTACAGGGCAAGGGAACTCGGGCGTCCTTGTGCCGGTAAAACCGGAACTTCAAATGACAGTGTAGATGCATGGTTTGTCGGTTATACTCCGCAACTTGTTGCAGGTGTTTGGGTCGGTTATGACGACAGAACAACTCTCGGTAAAAAAACTACCGGCGGCGGTTTGGCTTGCCCTATATGGACAAGTTTTATGAAAGAGGCATTAAAAGGGTATCCCGTTTTAAATTTTAAACAACCTAAAGGTATAGAGTGGGCTTTAATAGACCCTCAAACAGGGCTGCTTGCTTTAAGCAAAACGCCTAATGCTTATCTTGAGGCATTTTTGGAAGGAACAACTCCTCAGGAATATTCTTTTAACAAAAATATTGTTACAAACCAGGAACCTGAAGAACTTACAGATGCCGAAAATTAAAAAATGCTTTGTAAATTTTTCTCTTGACAAAACGAAAAAAAGGTATTATAATTGATACAGTTTTAGGTTGCAGTAAAACTAAAAAATAAAAAATAAAATAAAGGAGAAAAAGATGAAAAAAGGTTTTACGTTGGTAGAGTTGGTTATCGTTATTATCATCGTTGGTATTTTGTCTATCGTTGCAGTTCCTATTTACAGAGGGTATACCGATAGAGCAAAAGAAACGGAAGGAAAAGCTTTGTTGGGCTCAATTCTTACTTCTGAAAAAGTATATCTTGCAGAGTATGATTATTTCTTACCTGTTACTTCTACAGATAAGAGTGATAGATTATCAATTGATACTTCAGGTAATAAGTACTTTAAATCTTTTCAAGTTGAAGCTGTTGCTACTAATACGGGAACTGATGCTGTATTTACGGCTTATGCTTACCCGGATGCGAGTCTTACAGCAGGTAGCACACATTTGAAAAATATAACAATGGTTGCTAAAGCAAATGGTGGTTCAACAATAATGGGTGGAGTTTCTGGCGAAAATATAGGATCAAATTAATTTTATAGTTCAATTAACAACAGCCCTGAATTTAAATTCAGGGCTGTTTTTTGTTTTTTCCTTTTTTTTGCTATTTTAATTTTCTTGTCATTGCCGTTCTCAACTTCTCAGCTCTCAACTCTCAGCTCTCAGCTCTCATCTGTCGTTAATGTCATTGCGAGCCGATGAAATCGGCGTGGAAATCTATAAAAATATTGTCCGCATGACACCGAAAACTGTTCATCTTTTCAGCTCTTCAGCTTTTCAGCTAAGAACACGAAGTGTTCGTCCTCAGCTTCTCAGCTGTAGTTGTTTAAAAATTTGCTATAATCAGCAATATGAACAAATTAAAAATTTTTTTTAATACAAATATTTCATTTCTGTTATTATTAATAATAATAGTATTTTTACTTTATGGTAAAAGTATAAATTACAATCTGTTATATTTTGATGATGATACATCATTGAAAATAAATTCAGAATTTATGACAGACATAAAAAATTTACCTAAAATATTTGTTAGGGATGTATATTTATCGGAACAATTAAACCAAAGTTACTACCGCCCTATATTGGCATTAAGTTTTACATTAGAAACACTTGTGTTCGGGCAAAATTCAAAAGTTAACCATATTACAAATTTAATATTATTTGTTTTAAGTATATACTTAATGTATGCGTTTTTAATAAAACTTAAATTTAACAAAAATATAACTGAATTTGTGTTGCTTTTATTTACGGTATCACCGCTGTTAACGTCAAATGCCGTTTATGTGTCACCGCGTGCCGAAAGTTTTTTTGCAATTTTTTCAATTTTAACATTTTTATACACAGATAAATATTTTTATGATAACAAAGTAAAAAATTTATTTTTTTCCGCATTATTTTTTTTGCTTGCTTTATGGTCAAAAGAATCTGCGATAGTTTTAATTGCGGTTATTCCAATATTTTTATATTCAATTGATAAATTTAGTATAAAAAAAATTTTAAAATTATATGTATGGTTGATTTTTCCCGTTACGGTTTATTTTGTTTTCAGAAAAATTGCCGGCTCCAATATTTCTTTTGATGAATATTGGCAATATTTTATCGATATACTAAAAAATATTTTAAACGGCTATATTATATATATAAATAAAATATTAATACCGGAAAATATTCCTGTTTGTTTATATAATTACAGTGCCGATTTAAAAAGTATATTAAAAGTATTGATATTTATTTTATGCTTAATTATTATTTATTGTAGAAATTTTATAAACAGAAAATTTATTTTATTTGCCGCCTCAATATTTGTTTTATTTTTATTACCTTCTTTTTTTATTTTGCAAAACCAAATTTTTTTTCACAGGTTGTTGTTGCCTGTTTTGGGCTTTATTATAATTTTTGTTTTACTTGTTCAAAAAATTATTGAACTGTTTCCGGTATCAAAAAAATATTTGTTATTCTTATGGCTAATTTTATTTGCGATATTTTCTTATGGAGCTTTTTTACAAGCAGATAAATATAAAACTAATATAAGTTTTTCTTTAAACGGTTATAAAGATGCTCCGGAATATAATGCTTTTGTAGTCGGGATGACAGGTACATATCTTTTTGCATTGGATTATAACGAAAATGCATTAAATTCAATACACGAACAAGATTACAGAAAACTTAACGAGTGGGCAATTATTTTATGTAAATGTAAAAAATTTGAGCAAGCGGAGAAAATATTGAAAAGATTAATAAGTTTAAATATTAATACACCTTTTTGTTATGCAAATTTGGGTTTATTGTATGAAGATAAACAGGATTATTTAAAAGCACTTGAATATGCCCAAAAAGCAGCTTTGGTAAGCCCGACAAATATTAATTTTAAAGAAAATTTAGCAAGAATGTATTATTTAAACGGTAAATATCAACAAGCACTTGATATTTATGAACAATTGCTGAAAAATGCTCCGCATAATGCACAATATTATTACGGAATAGGTTCGCTATATTATAAATTAGGTGATAAGCAAAAAGCGGCAGAGTATATTAATAAAGCCGTTGATATTGACTTTGAAAATTCTAAATAATACCGGGACTAAACATATTTTTGCCGTTTGTCGTTAAACTCTCAGCCCTCAGCTGTCGTTATAATTGCCGTTTATATCTTTTTTTGATATAATAAAGCATATTTCATATTTGTTTTATGGGGAGAATTTGTTATGGCTTATACAAAGCAGGATGTTATAAATATTATAAAAGAACAGAATGTTAAATTTATAAGGTTACAATTTACCGATATTTTCGGACAATTGAAAAATGTTACCATAACATCAAACCAAATTGAAAAAGCATTGGATAATAAATGTATGTTTGACGGTTCTTCAATTGAAGGTTTTGCAAGAATTGAAGAAAGCGATATGTATTTATATCCTGACCCCGATACATTTGTAATTTTCCCTTGGAAACAGGAAGACGGTAAAATAGCACGGCTTATTTGCGATATTTATACGCCGGACGGAAAACCTTTTGAGGGTTGCCCGAGAAACATTTTAAAAAGAAATTTAAAGGCAGCCGCTGAGTTGGGATATACTTTTAACGTCGGTCCGGAACTTGAGTTTTTCTTATTTTTAACCGACGAAAAAGGTAAGCCAACCACAAAAACACATGACGACGCAGGATATTTTGACTTGGCTCCCATAGATTTGGGTGAAAATGCAAGAAGAGATATGTGCCTTACGCTTGAAGATATGGGTTTTGAAATAGAGGCCGCTCATCATGAAGTTGCAAGAGGGCAACACGAAATAGATTTTAAGTATGCCGAAGCACTTAAAACTGCCGATAATATAAATACTTTTAAATTAGTGGTAAAAACAATAGCACAAAAACACGGACTTCATGCAACGTTTATGCCTAAACCTATTTTCGGTATTTGCGGTTCGGGTATGCATGTAAACCAATCTTTATTTAAAAACGGCAAAAATGCTTTTTATAACGAGAAAGATAAACTCGGGCTTTCCAAATTAGCTTACAATTATATAGCAGGACTTATGAAACACATAAAATCTTTTTCTGCCATATCAAACCCGCTTGTAAATTCATATAAGAGATTGGTTCCCGGCTATGAAGCGCCGGTTTATATTGCCTGGTCTGCAAGAAACAGAAGCCCTTTGGTAAGAATTCCTGCAGCAAGAGGTGCATCAACAAGAATAGAATTAAGAAACCCCGATCCTTCGGCAAACCCTTATTTTTTACTTTCGGCATGTTTGGCGGCAGGGCTTGACGGAATTAAAAATAATTTAAAAGCAGCAAAATCAACCGACAGAAATATATATGAAATGACAAAAGAAGAAAAAGATGCCGCAGGTATAGATAATCTTCCTCATAATTTAATAAATGCGGTTAAAGCTATGCAGAAAAGTGAGCTTATCAAAAAAACTCTCGGGTTACATGCTTTTAATTTATATACGCAGGCAAAAATTAACGAGTGGGACGATTACAGAACGAAAGTTCATCAATGGGAAATAGATGAATATTTGATTAAATATTAAAAAATTGCTTTGTGATTTTTAGCTTAGAGCTGATAGCTGAAAAAATGATAGTTTTTGGTGCTTTTTGCTAATAATTTCTCAGCACTGAGCACTAAACTCTAAACCAAAAATTTGTGAAACAAATTTTTTTATTTGACAAAAAAAATTAAAAAAGATACAATCTTTCTGTTGTTTTTGGGAATGTGGTGTAGCCTGGTTTAACACACTGCCCTGTCAAGGCAGAGATCGCGGGTTCAAATCCCGTCGTTCCCGCCAATAACAAAACACAAGTCCTTTTTAAAAAAAGGACTTTTTTGTTTTAATGAAATGAAAAAAGAAAAAATAAACGAAATAATTAAAATACTTGATAAAGAATACGGAAATGTTGATATTGCACTTGAATTTTCAAATGTTTTTGAACTTCTTGTAGCAACAATACTTTCCGCGCAATGTACGGATAAAAGAGTAAATATCGTTACATCAACATTGTTTAAAAAATATAAAACAATAAAAGATTATGCAACCGCCGACTTGGAAGAATTTGAAAAAGATATAAAATCAACGGGCTTTTACAGAAATAAAACCAAAAATATTATTGCCACTGCAAATATTATACTTGATAAATTTAACGGTATTGTGCCTAAAACGATGGAAGAACTTATAACACTGAAAGGTGTTGCAAGAAAAACGGCAAACATAGTTTTGGGAAGCGGTTACGGAATACATGTAGGCATAGCCGTTGATACACATGTTATAAGACTTACAAATTTAATAGGTTTGTCAAAAAACTCCGACCCTAAAAAAATTGAAAAAGATTTAATGAAAATTATTCCGAAAAAAAATTGGAGAAACATTTCCTTTGAAATACAAACACTCGGCAGAAGAGTTTGTATAGCAAGAAGACCTAAATGCAACATTTGCCCTATAAAACACCTGTGTAATACCGGCAAAAAATTTGAAGATTAGATAAAATAAATGTAAAAAAAACAGGAAGATAAAATATCTTCCTGTTTTTTTTAAGTAACTTATAAACTAATAAACTTTTTGGCTTCTTGGCTAAAAAACTGCCTTCGGCAATTTTTTAAATAAGTCCTTGTGCCAACATTGCCGTTGCAACTTTTTTGAAACCTGCAATATTTGCACCGTTTACCATATTGCCCGGTGTTCCGTATTCTTCGGCAGCTTCTTTAGCATTTTTATAAATATTTATCATGATTTGATGTAATTTATTATCAACTTCTTCAAATGTCCATGATAATCTTTGAGAATTTTGTGCCATTTCAAGCCCTGATGTTGCAACACCGCCTGCATTTGATGCTTTTCCGGGAGCATAAGCTATTTTTGCATTTATAAATGCTTCTACCGCATCGGGTGTTGAAGGCATATTAGCACCTTCTACAACGGCAATTACGCCGTTTTTAAGTAATGTTTTTGCTGCTTGACCGTCAAGTTCGTTTTGTGTTGCACACGGTAATGCTATGTCGCATTTTATTGTCCAAATACCTTTGCAACCTTCCGTATAAACAGCACCTTTTTTCAAGTTTGCATATTCTTTTATTCTTTTTCTTTCAACTTCTTTCAATTGTTTTACTATTGATAAATCTATACCGTCTTTGTCGTATATGTATCCGTTGGAATCCGACATTGCAACAACTTTTGCCCCTAAACTTTGTGCTTTTTCCACCGCATATATTGCAACATTTCCGGAACCTGAAACAACTACCGTTTTTCCGTCAAAAGATGTTCCTTTGTCTTTTAACATTTCATTACAGAAATAAACAACTCCGTAACCTGTTGCCTGTGTTCTTGCAAGTGAACCGCCGTAAGTTAACCCTTTACCTGTTAAAACTCCGTGGAAAACATTTCTTATTCTTTTATATTGTCCGAACATATAACCTATTTCTCTTGCACCTGTTCCGATATCACCTGCGGGAACATCGGTATCTGCGTCGATATATTTGCAAAGTTCCGTCATAAAACTTTGACAGAATCTCATAACTTCGTTATCACTTTTTCCTTTAGGATCAAAATCACTGCCGCCTTTTCCGCCGCCCATCATTAAGCCAGTTAATGAGTTTTTAAAAATTTGTTCAAATCCCAAAAATTTAATTGTGCTTAAATTTACTGAAGGATGAAGTCTTAAACCGCCTTTGTAAGGTCCGAGAGCTGAATTAAATTGAACTCTGAAACCTCTGTTTACATGGAACACACCTTTATCATCTTCCCAAGGAACTCTGAAAATAATTTGTCTTTCCGGCTCGACAATTCTTTCAAGAATACTTGCATCCTGATACTCTTTGTGTTTTTCAATAACAGGGCTTATTGATTCCAAAACTTCTTTTACTGCCTGTAAAAACAAAGCTTCGCCCTGATTTCTCTGTTCTACTTCTTTTAACACTTTTTCTACATAAGCGTTCATTTTTTTTACTCCTTATATAAATTTGTTTTTTCCATAAAAAACTGAATAATTCATTTATTACTGCTTTATGAAAGCGTCCTTGCTTTCCTGAATTATTCAGTTATAATATTAAACATTAACTTTTATTAGAAAAATATTCTACATTTTTATTTTTTTATTTGTCAATATCAGGGCTCTAAACTTTTAATTGTTCTTCTATTGCATCAAGCCCTTTTTCTATTTTTTCCATGGATGTTGCATAAGAAAGTCTTATATATCCGGGTGCACCGAAAGAGGAACCCGCAACAACTGCAACTCTTGCCTTATCAAGCAAATAATTTGATAAATCACTGTCTGTTTTAACCGTAACACCGTTATATTTTTTACCTAATAATTTTGAAACATTAGGGAAAACATAAAATGCACCGTTTGGTGTTAAACAATTTATTCCTTCAATGGCATTTAGTCTTTTAACGATATAATCTCTTCTTTTTTTAAATTCTTCAACCATATTTTTCATTGCTTCTTTAGGCCCGTTTAATGCTTCAACGGTTGCTTTAATCGATATTGATGTCGGGTTAGATGTTGATTGGCTTTGTATTTTTGTCATTGCGGCAATTATATCTTTGTTTCCGGCACAATAACCTATTCTCCAACCGGTCATTGCAAATGCTTTTGATACACCGTTAACCACAAGAGTTCTTTCTTTTATTTCTTTACTTATCTGTGCAATTGAAACATATTTGAAATTATCATAAACAAGTTTTTCATAAATTTCATCCGAAATTATCAATAAATTATGTCTTAAACAAACTTCGGCAATTTCTTCAAGTTCTTTTAATGTCCATGTTGCACCGGTCGGGTTTGAAGGTGAATTTATAACTATTGCTTTTGTTTTTGGAGTGATAACATTTTCTATACTTTTTGGAGAAACTTTAAAATTATTTTTATCGGTTGCTTTTACAAAAACAGGTTGTGCACCTGCAAGTAAAGCCATATCGGGATAAGAAACCCAATAAGGCGAAGGAATTATAATTTCATCGCCTTCGTTTAATATTGCCTGAAAAATATTATACAAGGAATGTTTTGCACCGCAGGATACAATTATTTCGTTAGGTTGATAATCCAAATTATTGTCTTCTTTAAATTTTTTTATAATTGCTTTTTTTAATTCAAGTGTTCCTGCTACCGGACAATATTTTGTAAAACCTGCATTTATTGCTTCAATTGCCGCTTGCTTTATATTTAAAGGGGTATCAAAGTCCGGCTCACCGGTTCCGAAACTTATTATATTTATTCCTTGTGCCTGTAATTCTTTTGCTTTTGTATCAAGCGCCCATGTCGGTGAAGGTTTTATTGC
>NZ_CACWEU010000038.1:0-2540 GCF_902760015.1 Candidatus Ruminimicrobium bovinum | reverse complement strand
CTTGCAAGAGCGGCAGAAAAGTTGGGAATTCTTTATAATACGGGTGAAGGCGGACTTCATAAAGATTTTTATAAATATGGTAAAAATACTACCGTTCAGGTTGCTTCAGGCAGATTCGGTGTTCACCTTGATTATTTAAATGCAGGTGCAGCAATAGAAATTAAAATAGGGCAAGGTGCAAAACCGGGTATAGGCGGACATTTGCCGGGAATAAAAGTAGGTCCCGATGTTTCTGCAACAAGAATGATACCGGAAGGTTCCGATGCAATATCACCTGCACCGCACCACGATATATATTCCATAGAAGATTTAAGACAATTAATCCTTTCTTTAAAAGAAAGTACAAATTATACAAAGCCCGTTTTTGTTAAAATCGCAGCGGTTCATAATGTTTCAGCAATTGCATCGGGTATTGCAAGAGCCGGTGCTGATGCAATAGTTATAGACGGTTTTAGGGGCGGAACGGGAGCAGCACCTACAAGAGTTAGAGATAATGTAGGAATACCCATAGAACTTGCTTTGGCAAGTGTAGATCAAAGATTAAGAGATGAAGGTATAAGAAACCATATTTCTGTTATTTGTGCGGGCTCAATAAGAAACAGTGCAGATATAGTAAAAGCCGTTGCCTTAGGTGCAGATGCCGTATATATTGCATCGGCAGCATTAATTGCTATGGGGTGTCACATGTGCCAAAGTTGCTCAACCGGCAAATGTAATTGGGGTATAGCAACACAAAATCCCGAACTTGTAAAGAGATTAAATCCGGATATTGCTTATGAAAGATTAATAAACTTACTTACTGCATGGAACAATGAAATAAAAGAAATGTTGGGCGGAATGGGAATAAATGCAATAGACAGTTTAAGAGGCAACAGATTAATGTTAAGAGGAGTAGGACTTAACCTTAAAGAATTGGAAATACTCGGAATAAAACATGCAGGAGAATAATAAAACAAATGAAAAAAGTTTATGCTTTTGAAAAAAATTGTTTAGGGTGCGGGCTGTGCGAAGTTTATTGCAGAACCGCACATTCAAAATCAAAAGATATCATAAAAACATATAAAAAGGAAAATATAGATTCCGCAATAACAATTGAAGAGATAGAAAACAACGGAATAAAAACTTTTTTTGCTCTTCAGTGCAGACATTGTGCGGAACCGAAATGTGTACAGGCATGTATTTCCGGTGCAATGTATAAAGATGAAAACGGTATAGTCAGAAACAATAAAGAAAAATGTGTAGGGTGTCAGTCGTGCATAATGGAATGTCCGTTCGGTGCAATAAAAATGTCGGTTTCGGGAACAGTTGTTTCTAAATGTGATTTGTGTACGGAAAACGGAAACGAACCTGCTTGTGCAAAAAATTGTCCTAACGGTGCTTTGAAGTTTATGGACCTGGAAAGTAATAAATAATTTGTTCTTTTTTGTCATTCCCGAAGGTTGTAATCGGGAATCCAAGTTTTTTGTAATTAATTTGTCATTTCGAGTGAATACGAGAAATCTCATTGTTTGTTCTTTAAAAATATTTTCTCTTTTTTCCGTGCTGGAACTATTCACTCATATTTTTTAGGCACGGACGATAACTCAAAAATTTCGGACATCAAAAGGTAACCGAAATTTTCTCTACATATCGCCCTAAGAATTAAAGTAAAAAATTCTTACCTAAAAAATATTTCGTTCATAGACGGTTCCTAAGGCACTGTCAAAAAGAAAAATATTTTTAAAGGTCTTTTATCATTAATTATAAATTGTAAGTTATACATTGCCGTATTGCTGTCATTCCCGAAAGTTTCTGTCGGGAATCTCGTCGTTTAGAAATTTTTAGTATTAATATAGGAAAAACAAAATGAATTATTTAATAATCGGAAACAGCTGTGCGGGAACAAGTTGTGCCGCAGAAATCAGAAATATCGATAAAAAGGGCAATATAACAATATTGTCGGAAGAAAACTTTCCTGCTTACGGAAGGCCGCTAATTTCTTATTTCTTGCAGGGAAAACAAACTTTGGAAACAATAAAATATAAAAAAGAAGATTTCTATACAAAAAACAAAATAACGGTTAAATTAAATTCTAAAGTTCAAAGTATAAACACAGCAAAAAAAGAAGTTGTTTGTGTAAACGGGGAAAAATACAAATACGATAAACTTCTTATTGCAACGGGCAGTATTCCTTTTGTTCCTCCGATAAACGGAATACAAAAACATAAAAATGTTTATACTTTTTTAAATATTGAATCGGTTCAAAATATACAAAAGGTCGTTAATAAAAATTCCGATGTAGTTATAATCGGTGCCGGGTTAATAGGTTTAAAAGCCGCGGAAGCTTTGGCAGAACAAGTTAAATCGGTTAAAGTGTGCGATATGGCAGACAGAGTTATGGCTTCAGTATTAGACAAAAATACGGCTGCTATTATTCAAAATCATATTGAAAAACATAATGTTACTTTTTATCTTTCAAATACGGCAAAAGAAGTTAAAGAAAATTCAATAATACTTGCCGACGGAACGGAACTGAATTGTGATGTTTTAATAATGGCAGT
>NZ_CACWEU010000037.1:0-2927 GCF_902760015.1 Candidatus Ruminimicrobium bovinum | reverse complement strand
GTTTTTTTTATCTTTTATGTTACTTATAAGTTCGTCAAGTTCAACATATTCTATTGCGGAAATTTCGGCAACCACACCTTGTGTATTTTCCTGTTCGTATTTATCAAGTTTTTCCGGAGGGACATTATTTACGACAATACCTTTTGCTTTTGCAAGCTTAAAAATTTCTGAAATACTTGCACCGTGTGCGGTTTTTGAAACAAAAATTTTATTTATTGTTCTGTTACCTGCTTTTAATGTTTCCAAAACTGCATTTCTTCCGAAAATTTTATCCATTAAAAAAAACACCCCCGGTATTTTAGCTGATAAGCTGAGCAACTGAAAAGTTTAACGACTTTTCAACTGTCGTTATAACTTATACTTCCATAACCTATAAACCTATAATCTGAATATATTGACTGTTTTGTTTTTTTGTTTTAAAAAATCAACTATTTTATTAACAATTTCAATTCTTGTCAACAAACCGAAAATTTTATAATTACTACTGTCTTTATTTTGCGAAAGTCCGACGAAAACATTTATCGTTTGTTTTTCAATTAATAAATCACCTAATTTTACCGCATCGGAATTTTCTATTTTGTCACCGACTAAATATTTATAACATTCATTTAATGTTATTACACCTTCCGTTGCCAAATTTATATTTTTTATTTTATATTTGGCAACCGGAATATTTTTTTCAAAAACTGTTTTTATTTCAGGAGTTATGTTTTGTATTCTGCAAAACATTTTCATTGTAGAAGAGCCGCAAATAACTTTAGCTGCATCAGTATTGATAAATTGTTGAACAAACAATTTGTCGTTTTGTTTATTTACCGGCAATCCGGTTAAAATTGATAACATAAAACTATTGGATTACAAAATTATAGGGTTATAAGTTTGATGGAAATAAATTACCAATACTCTTATAACCCTATAATATAATTTTATTTTATATTTTTTAATTCTGCTTGTATTGCTTTACCTACCGTTTCTACGGTTGCCTGTTCTATAACCGTTGTTCCTACACTTACAACCGGTCCTCTTGAACATTTTTCAAAGCAGAAAGATGCTTTAACTTCAACTTTATCTTGAATTTTTTTGCTTTCAACAAATTCATGTATGGCTTTAAGAAGTTTTTGTGAACCTCTTAACATACAACCCGTTCCGAAACATACATTTACTTTAACACAATTTTCATCTTTTGCCGCTTGTATTAAGAACGGTTTTTCGGTTATTCTTCTTCTGTTTACATGATGAGTATGTAAAACTTCGTGTGCCTTTTCACCGCCTATTGCACCGAGAAGTTCTTTGTACACCTGTTTAACATAAGGATTATCCTGCGGTTTATGAAGTTCAAGAACACTGTCATTTTCATACAAACATTTTGTTCTTTTATTTCTTACTTCAAGTTTATCATAAACGGGCTGACCTGCACCGCCGATACATCCTCCGGGACATGCCATAACTTCTATCAAATCATATTCTTTTTCTTTATTCTTAATTTGTTTTATAACTTTTCTTGCATTACCAAGCCCGTAAACAACTGCCAATCTTAAATCTTTATCACCTACTTTTAAGTTGGCTTCTCTTATACCTTCTTCTCCTCTGATAAATGCAAATTCGTCGGTGTCGTTGGAATTTTCTTTTGATAATACATTTCTCAAAACAGCTTCTGCAACACCGCCGGAGTTACCGAATATTACACCGCCGCCTGTTTTAAAGCCCAAAGGCATATCAAATGCGGATTGTTCAAGTTGTGCAAAAGAAAGCCCCGATTCTTCTATCATTCTTGCAAGTTCTTGTGTAGTTAAAACTATATCGGTATCAGGTATTCCGTCTTGTGAAAGTTCCGGTCTTGTAGCTTCAAATTTCTTTGCCGTACAAGGCATAACAGATACCACTACCAAATCTTCTCTTTTTATATCATACATTTTAGGTAACATTTCTTTTGCAAGTGAACCGAACATTCCCTGCGGGGACATACAACTTGAAAGGTTCTTTATCATATCCGGATAATACTGTTCAGTAAATTTTATCCATGCAGGACAGCATGATGTAAATTGAGGAAGTTTTTCCCCTTTTGTAAATCTTTCAACAAATTCGTTTGCTTCTTCAACTATGGTTAAATCCGCAGTAAAAGATATATCAAACACCTTAAAAAATCCCATGGATTTTAAAGCCGTTACCATTTTACCTGCAGCTTCGGTTCCCGTTTCTTTAGGAATACCGAATGCTTCACCGATTGCAGCTCTAACGGCAGGTGCAATTGCAACAACAACTTTTTTATTTTTATTTCCCAATGCTTCCCATACTTTTGTTACATCCGATTTTATCGTTAATGCACCGGTAGGACATACTCTTGTGCATTGACCGCAATAGACACATTCCGAAGACGAAAGATTTTTACCGAAACTGGGACTTACCGTTGCATGTGACCCTCTGAATGAAAAATCTATTGCACCGACAGTTTGTATCTCTTCACAGAACCTAACACAATCACCGCAAAGAACACATTTATTCGGATCTCTGACCAATGACGGTGTAGAAAAATCTTTAGGTGTATCTTTTACTATTTTTTTATATCTTACCGATTGTATTCCCAACCTTCTTGCAAGTGTTTGAAGTTGACAATGTTCGCTTTTATGACATGATGTACATTCTCTGTCGTGGTTTGCAAGCAACAATTCAACTATTATTTTCCTTAATTCTCTTATTTCTTTACTGTTTGTTACAACAACCATACCGTTTTCGGCCGGTGTCGAGCATGCGGGAACAAGACCACGTTTTTCTACATTTACAAGGCATAATCTGCAAGCACCGTAAGTGCTAAGTTCGGAATGATAACAAAATGTAGGTAATTCTATATTTGCTTTTCTTATAACTTCCAAAAGATTTTTTTCTTTATCAAAAGAAACTTTTTTACCGTTAATAGTTAATGTTTTTTC
>NZ_CACWEU010000036.1:0-12837 GCF_902760015.1 Candidatus Ruminimicrobium bovinum | reverse complement strand
TTGAATCATCTTTACTTCCCATTACTGCAATTGCACCGAAATGGTCTGCAGTGTTACCATTAAACTCTGTATCTTCTACAACCAAATGACCTGTCGATAAAATTGCACCTGCACCGAAGGCTTGGTTTTGCCCAAAATAAGAATTCTTTACGGCTAATGTACCGATTTTTACTGATACCTGATCAACGGAAGCATGCCCAATTACTCCGCCTACTCCGGAAGGAGTATTACCGGTTCCACTTGTAGTACCGGGAACTATAATATTATTTGTAAAAGAAGAATAATTTACTGTAACATTTCCGCCTTCATTAAATATTACGGTACCTGCACCGCCATCTTTTTTAAAATTTGTAAACACCGCATTATTGATTACGGTTTCTTTGGAAACTTGTTTATAAATAGGGTTACCATCGTCATCGGTACCTATTTGTATTTTATTTCCATTATCCAAAACAAAATTAGTTCCAGTTTCCATACCGCCGGCAACCGAATTACCATTAATTGTTTTATCGTTACCGTTTATGGTAAGAGAATCTGCACCTTGTTTTCCTAAAGGATTCGTACTCGTTGCTGTAATTTCAGGAGTGCTGATTTCTATTGTGTATTCTGCAATTTGATCTTGTTGTATTGCATTTATCAACCCTATTTCGTCAGGTGAAGTTGATTCGGTTTCCCATTTTGTTACATCTTGTCCGTAACTTAACGGGCTGAAAGCTAAAACTGCCGTCAACAAAACCGCTAAAAACTTACTTCCTTTTTTTAAACACGTGTGATACATGTTTTCTCCTTTGATACTTTTATTTTATATTAAAAATTTATAATAACAACTGATAAGCCAAGGTCAAAATCTACGATTTCTTAGCTGAAAATTTATAGTTTAACGACGAGATTTCTCTTCCTTAACGGTCATTGAAATGACAGAAAAATTTCACAATGATAAAAACACCCTAAAAGTAATTATGAAGATTTTACTACATATTGTAAAGTAAAGTCAAGGAAAAAATTTGCCTTGCAAATTTTTACTGAAAGGTTGAATGCTTGAAAAGTTTATTAACTACATTAAACTGGACACACGCATTAATTTATTGTAAAATAGTTAGGTTACGTTAAAATTATTATTACATTGAATTCTTATGTAATATGACGGAGATTATAAGTGAAAAAAATTATTTTTTCTGTATTATTATCTTTTTTTTGTTGCAATGTTTTATTGGCAAATACTTCCGTAAGGTTATTTCACATGGAAAGAAGTAAAAGTGCAAACATCATTTGTTACGATGCAATTTTAAATGAAGACGGAAAATTTAACATTAATAACCCTGTTGACGGATATTGGGTTATACGTGCAAAGAAAAACGGTAAAATGGAAAATTTAAATGCTTGGGATAAAAAAGCTTACGGATTTATAGTAAGTTACGATGAAAAAAGTAACAGTTTTGATTTTTCTTTAAAAGATATTAATAGAAAAATGACGATTTTGATGGTTGACGGAAAGCCCAAACTAAAAATATTAATAAACAATATGGATGCTTATTTGGAAAAAGTTTACATACAAACAAAAAAGAATGCTTCAGGAACACCGAAGGTATTGTTTTATACTCTATACGGTAAAACAGCTTATACAAATGAACCGATAGAAGAAAAAGTAATTGCAAAGTAATTGTAACATTACTGTTATGCCAAGGAGAGATGGCCGAGTTGGTTTAAGGCGTCAGTCTCGAAAACTGATATAGAGGAAACTCTATCAGGGGTTCGAATCCCCTTCTCTCCGCCACGAATTTTGCCGAGGTGGTGGAATGGCAGACACACAGGTCTCAGAAGCCTGGTCCTGCAAGGGAGTGCGAGTTCAAATCTCGTCCTCGGCACTGCAACGGCAATGTATAACGCATAATGTATAGTTTACAATTATAATTAACGACAACTGCCACCAGCAATTTACAATTTATAATTTACAGTATTATGAATAATAAATTTTATGTTTCCGGTATCGGGCAAAGTTCAAAAGCACATTTTATTTCAAACTGTTTATTGGAAAATAACATTTCAAATTTATTGGTAATATCAAATGAAGATGAAATAGAAAATACGGTCGATGACTTGCAAACATTTTTGCAAACTGAACAAATTAAAATTTTTTTATATCCGCATACAAGCCCGCAGGAAAGAATAGTAACATTATCCAAAATACTGACAAACAACAAAAAAAACATTATAGTTACTACCGAACAGGCATTAAATATGCCCGTTGCAACAATGACCGCAGTAAAACAAAACACACTTGTTTTTAATATTAACGGTTCCTACAATTACAATAAAACTACCGATAAACTACAACAAAACGGATATTTAAGGGTTGCCTTTGTTGAAGAAAAAGGTCAGTTTGCCGTTAGAGGTGAAATTATTGATATTTGGCCCTATGATAAAGAAGATCCTGTCAGAATAACATTCGAATTTAATAAAACAGAAACAATTAAAACTTTTGATTATATAACACAAAAATCAAACGGTTATTTAAAAGAAATCTCAATCCTTCCGTGTATGGAAAAAGAATCTGCAGGTAATACAAGTTCTTTGTTGGAACAATTAAATAAAAATTACTATATTTTTTGTGATGAAGAAGTTTTAAAAAATAATAACTTTGATAAATTTAATTTAATAATTAACAGCCCCTTAAATAAAAAAGCAATTTACTATCCGTATTCCGGTTTTAGCGGTTTTCAAGGCGACATAAAATATTTTATTGATTTATTAAAAATGTTAAATGAAAAAAATATCAATATAAAAATTTATTGTTCGAATGCTTCCGAACAACAAAGAATGCTTGATATATTACATAAAAACAATTGGAAAGATAAAATTCCTGAAATTATTTTGGCACCGTTATGGTTCGGCTTTTATTTAAAAGATAAATTAGCCGTTATTTCATCAAAAGAATTATTGTATAAAAGAAAGCAGGTAAGTTTCCCGAAATTCAAATCAGGTAAAAGATTGGAAGGTATATGGGAAATAACCGCAAATGATTATGTCGTTCATGAAAAATACGGTATAGGCAGATACAGAGGATTAAAAAAAATAACACAGGACGATAAAACCGCCGAATATTTGTGTATAGAATATAAAAATAAAGATAAGTTATATGTTCCTTTTGATGAATTTAAAGTTGTAAAAAAATATATAGGTGTTGAAGGTGTAAAACCGAAATTATATTCCATGGATACGTTTGCATGGGAGCATGTAAAACAAAGAGCACGTGAAAATGCTTCCTTGTTTGCAAAAGAATTATTACAACTTTATGCACAAAGAGCAGCTGTTAAAAGAACACCTTATCCGGAAGAAACCTCATTGGAAGCAGATCTTGCAAATTCTTTTATGTACGAGGAAACAGCAGACCAAGTAAAAGCAATAAAAGATATTGAAAATGATTTTGCAAAACCTTATCCTATGGAAAGACTTATATGCGGTGATGTGGGTTTCGGTAAAACGGAAGTTGCAATAAGAGCAGCTTTTAAAGTTGCTTGTAATTCAAAACAGGTTGCCGTTTTAGTTCCGACAACGGTTTTAGCACAACAACATTATAATACTTTTACAAACAGACTTGTAAATTTTCCGATTAAAACAGAAGTATTAAGCAGATTCCAAACAAAAAAACAACAGAAACAAATTTTGGAAAACGTTAAAAACGGAAAAACAGATATTGTAATAGGAACTCACAGTCTTTTACAAAAAGATGTTGAATTTTCAAACTTAGGTTTACTTATTATCGACGAAGAACATCGTTTCGGTGTTAAGCAAAAAGAAAAAATAAAAATGATTAAAAAAAATATTGATATGCTTTTACTTTCGGCAACTCCTATCCCGAGGACATTATCCGGTGCATTATACGGTTTAAGAGATTTATCTTTAATAGAAACTCAACCTGTAGGCAGACAACCCATTGAAACCGTAATTTCAACTTATGATAAAAAACTTATAAAAAATGTTATTGAAGCCGAAATTTCAAGAGGAGGACAGGTTTTTTACGTCTACAACAAAGTTGAAACAATTTTAAATAAAGCACATGATTTGAATAACCTGGTTAAAGATATCAAACTCGGTGTTATTCACGGTCAGATGAAATCAAATGAAATAGAAAAAATTATGTGGCAATTCATAAATAAACAAACAGATGTTTTACTTGCAACTACCATTATAGAATCGGGAATAGATATTCCGACTGTTAATTCAATGATAATAGAAGATTCCGTTAATTTCGGTCTTTCACAACTTCATCAATTAAGAGGCAGAATAGGAAGAGATAAACAAAAAGCTTATTGTTATTTGCTTTACGATAAAAGCAATTTAACCGATGAATCCGTAAAAAGATTGCAGGCAATGAAAGAATTCAGCGAGTTAGGTTCCGGATATAAACTTGCTTTAAAAGATTTGGAAATAAGGGGAGCAGGCGCAATATTAAGTGCAAAACAACACGGCTTTGTAAAAGATGTAGGTTTTGATATGTTTGCAAGAATGCTTGAGGAAGAAGGCAAAAAAATAAGAAATATTCAAGATAACAACGAAGTTAAACAAATAGATACCGAAATTGATTTACAGGTAGAAGCTTACATACCGGAAAATTATATTGAAGATGAAGACATAAGAATATTGTTTTACAGAAAAATAGCAAATATAACAAAAGAAAGCGAAATTGATGATATAAAAGAAGAGCTTAAAGACAGGTTCGGCAAAATAACAAATTCCGTTGAAAGTTTATTTGAAATTTGTAAGATAAAAATTAAAGCACATAAATTATCCGTAACAAGATTATACGAAGATAAAAATTTTCTTTTTGTATTTTTTTCAACGGCATTTGCACCGGACAGCATGGATATAATTTCTTTTATAAATAAATATAAAAACAAAATAGAATTTATACGAAACAATGCTTACGGCTTTAAATTAAAAAAGGATAATTCCGTAAATAAATTTAATTTTATAAATATGTTTTTAAACGATTTTCAAACATTTATTAAAAACGGTTAATTTTATATAATTAAACAAATTACTTTGCAATTTATCAGTTGAGAGTTTAGAGACGAGGGGCTAAGTTTTAAAGTAAAAATTTGCGAGACAAATTTCTAAAATGTATATAACAAGTATGTCAAACAATATTATCAGGGAAGTATTGTCTCTGCATAACAAAAAATTCAGAGACGAGAAAGATTTATTTATTGTTGAAGGTAAAAAACAAACGGAAGAAATAGAACACGATTGGCAAATATGTTACTTTGTAGCAACAAAAGAATTTGAAAACAAAATACAAAATAACGGTAAAATTTATTATGTTTCCGATTCTGTTTTTAAAAAAATTTCAACAACCGTTACGCCTCAGGGAATAATGGCAATAGTAAAAAAGAAAAATTTTGATATTGATAAAATAACAAACAAACAAAACGGATTATTTGTTATTTTGGATTGCTTACAGGACCCGGGTAATTTGGGAACGATTATCAGGTCGTCGGCAGCTTTCGGTGTTGACGGTATTTTCATATCAAAAAACAGTATTGATGTCTTCAGTGATAAAGTTGTTCGTTCCACAACGGGTGCAATATTTAAAGTTCCGATAATAACCGAATGTAATATTTTGGAAATCGTAAAAATTTTGAAAAATAAAAATATTACAGTTTACTCTTTGGATTTAAAAGCAAAAAAATATATTTCACAAATAAAATTTAATATGTCGGCTGCAATTATAATCGGCAACGAAGCTAAAGGAATAGAAAAAAGTATAATAGAAAAATCGGATGAAAAAATAAAAATTAAAATGACAAAAAACATTGAATCATTAAATGCTTCGGTTGCCTGTTCAATTGCTTTATATGAAATTTCAAAACAAAAAAATTTATGAAAAAAATTTCAACAATTTTATTTTTTATTATTTTTATTGTTTCAAATAATCTATTTGCGGATTCTGCAAATACGTTTTTTCTTGTTCCGTTTTATACATCCGACACAAGCGTAGGTATTACTTTTACCGATATGTTACATTTTAAAAAAGAAGAAAATAAATTTTATTCTTCTTTAAGTATGTTTGCTTTATACACGGCAAAACATCAGTTTGTAATAGGTGCCGTTCCTTCAATATATTTTGACGGGGATAATTATTTATTGGAAGGTAAACTTGCTTATTCCAATTTTTTAAAAAGATTTTACGGTATAGGAAATAACTCCCGTAAAGATGACGAAGAAGAATATATAAACAGAAATCACGGCTTCTCAATAGCATTTTCAAAAAAAATAGTTAAATATTTAATGGTCGGTGTTCAGTATGATTTGTCCGATATGACGATACAGGATACCGATGATGACGGAATTTTACAATATATCAAGACGGACGGTGTAATTTCCGGAGCAGGTTTTAAAGTAAAATTTGATACAAGAAACAGCAACATCTATCCTACAAAAGGTATTTTATTCAAAGCGGATTACCTGCTTTATAACAATCAGTTGGGAAGCAAATATAATTATTCAAAAACAAAAATAGATTTTAGAAATTATTTCTATATATATAAAAGCAAAGTTTTATTTTCTTATCAAATATACGGTGAATTTAATAACGGGAAAGTTCCAGTTCAACAGTTGGCTTCATTGGGCGGACAAAATTTATTAAGAGGATACCTTTCCGGAAGATATATTGATAACATACTGTTGGCAATTCAGCCGGAAATTAAATTTAAAATAACAAATTCATTACAACTTGCTTTGTTCAGCGGCATAGGTAATGTTTATGAAAATTTGGAAAGTATAAATTTAAGGAAAATACAACTTGCTTCAGGTGTTGGTTTAAGAATAAAAGTAAAAAATAATCCGAGAATAAACTTTAGAATAGATGTTGCCGCATCAAACCAATCTACCGGAACTTATTTTACAATAATGGAAGCATTTTAAATGCAATTTACAATTTATAATGCAGAATGTACTTTTCTGAGTGAAGACAAAAAAGAAAAATTTTTGTAAAATATCCGAAAATATTATTAGGGTTTTATATGCTTAAAATTATAGGCGGAACTTTTAGAGGAAGGCAATTAAAAACATTGCCGAAAGATGATTTTTCAATAAGACCGATGCTCGGCATGATGAAAAAATCCGTATTTGATATTATTACTCCTGTTATTTCGGACAGTTTCTTTTTGGATTTATATGCAGGTGTAGGTTCCGTAGGTATAGAAGCTTTATCCAGAGGAGCAAAAAAAGTTGTTTTTGCCGAAATTAGCGATAAATCAATAGCACTTGTAAAGTATAATTTAAAAATGCTGAATATTGAAGATAAAGCAGACATCATAAAATGTGATGTTTTAAAAGGGTTTCCTAAATTTCAAAACAAATATGATATTATTTTTTTGGGGCCTCCTTATAAAGACGGAGCCAAAAATGCCCTGGCATTAACATATCCGACTTTAAAAAATATAGTTTTATTTTCAATACTTAAAGAAAACGGTATAGTAATTTCTCAACGGCACAGAAACGAACCTGTTGACGAAGTTGCGGGCTTAACTAATTACAGAACGGAAAAATACGGTGACACCGTAGTAGCTTTTTACAGGATGTAAAGATGAGAGATAAAACATTTAAAATAAGCTATTCAAGAATTAACACTTATTTGTTCTGTCCTCATAAATACAAATTGATTTATTTGGAAAACAAATACATTCCTTTAAACGGAGATATTGCTTTCGGAAATTCCGTTCATAAAACACTCGATTATTTTTATAAACAAGCAATTTATACTTACGAAGCTTTGATTGACAGTTTAAATTTTTGCTGGGAAAGCAGCGGTTATGAAACAAACCAGGATGTATATATAAGTTATTTAAGAGCCAATGAAGTTTTAAAAAATTTTTGGGATACTTTCGGGAAAAATATACCTAAAAAAATTTATACGGAACATAATTTCAAAGCAGAAATAGGCAAATATCCTTTTATCGGAATAATTGACAGAATTGACGAATACGATGACGGCAGCAGAGAACTTGTAGATTATAAAACCCACAAAGTTATGTGGACACAGGAAAAAATTGATAACGATTTACAACTGAGTTTATATTGTCACGGATGTAAAGTTGCATTAGGTTTTATTCCCGATAAAATAGCAATTTACTTTTTATCCCACAATAAAAAAATATATACCGAAAGAAATCAACAACAAATAGATGATGCAATAAATTTATCTTTGAAAGTTGCAGAAAAAATAAACAAAAAAGAATTCACACCCAATAAAGAAAAATGTAATTTTTGTGACTTTAAAACAAGTTGCAGATTCAGTTGTTTTAAACAAGAAACCGATTTTAAAGTTAAAATCGGTGATTTAATTTAAAAAAAGCTGAAGGTCCGAAAGATGGAGGAATAATGAAAAACATAACAGTAATAAAATTCGGCGGAAGTTTAACAAAAAACAAAGAAGCTCAAAAAAAGTTTATAAAAGATTTGGCACAAATATCAAAAAAACAAAATATAGTATTGGTTCACGGCGGAGGTCCGGAAATAAATAATTTACTTGAACGGTTAAGTATAAAATCAAAATTTATTAACGGATTAAGATATACCGATGAAAAAACATTGGAAGTTGTAGAAATGGCATTAAGCGGTAAAGTTAATAAAATGTTGACTGCGGAACTTATCAAATGCGGTGTTAAAGCATGCGGTATATCTGCAAAAGACGGTTCAATTGCCGTTTGCAAAGTAAAAAAAGAATTAGGTTTTGCAGGCGAGCCCGTAAAAATAAACGTAAAACTTATAGAAACTTTAATAAAAGGCGGATTTTTCCCCGTAATATCATCTGTAGGCATTGATAAAAATGCTCATGCAGTTAATATAAACGCCGATACTCTTGCTACAAATATTGCGGTAAATTTTAAAGCCGACAAACTTATATTTTTAACTGACGTTGCAGGGGTTTTGGACAAAAACAAAAAAACAATAAAAAATATAAAAATAAAACAAGTAAATAATTTAATAACGGATGAAGTAATAACAGGCGGTATGATACCTAAAATAAAAAGTGCCGTATCTGCAGTAAAAAAAGGTGTTAAACAGGTATTGATTATAGACGGAAATGCCGGAATCAAACAACTTAAAGGGACAGTAATTTCAAAATAAAAAAATAAGAGCGGGCAATGGGAATCGAACCCACATCTCCAGCTTGGGAAGCTGGGGTTTTACCACTAGACTATGCCCGCACCGACTTTTTTTATTCTATCTATTTTTTTATTAACTGTCAACCTATGCAGCTGAGAAGCTGAGAGTTTAACGGCAACGGCAAAGGCAAAGGCAAACGACAAACGGCAATGTATAATTTACAATGTAAAATGTATAAACGGCAGCTGAGAACGAACACTTCGTGTTCTTGGCTGAAGAGCTGAAAAGTTGAAAAATTTAACGACAAACGACGAATGACAAACGACAAATAATAAATTTTTATTTTGGAGAAGCAATGACATCAAAAATAGAAACTATACCGTTAAATAAAAACCTTGTTAACTATACTTCCGACTATATTTTAAATTTAACAAAAAGCATAAAACTTGAAGATATTGCAATAATAATGCCGTCAAAAAGACCGGCATTATTTATAAAGAGAGAACTTTCAAAAAAAATAAAAAAAGCTTTTATTCCCCCCGCATTTTTTACTTTTGATAACCTTATTGAACAAATATCTTTACAACTTTTAAATAAAACGGCTATTTCTCGAATTGACGGCAGTTATATAATTTATAATATAGTAAAAAAACTTATCCCTGATTTTTACGATAACAATGCTTCTTTTGCCGGCTTTTTTGAATGGGCAAATGAAATACTTAGCTTTATAGAAGCTGCAGATATTGAAAAAATTTCAAATAAAAAATTATTAAATGTAAAATTAAATGCCGAGATAGGTTATGATGTTACCGATGATATTAACGAACTGTTGAAACATTTATACTTAATAAGAGAAGAATTTCATAAAATTTTAGATGATACAAATCAAACCACAAGAGGATATTCCTATTACAATGCAGCTTCGGTAATATCAAATTTTTTTAAACAATATAAACAAATAATTTTATTTAATCCGTATTATTTGAACCAATCCGAAACGGATATGTTTAAAATTTTGTTTAAAGAAGAAAAGTTAATCGTTATAGCAAAAGGCAATCCTGAAAACTGGCAATGTTTAAAAAAAATATATACGGACTTTAATTATCCCTTACCGAAAGTACAAAACGAAAGCCGTAACAGCAACATAAATTTTTATTCCGCCTACGATAATCAATCACAAGCATGCCTTGTAAAAAATTTAATTGCAAAACTTCCCAAAGAAGAATTGTCCGATACCGTTATAATTCTGCCCGACACAACGGCATTACCTTCAATAATGTCAGAAATTTATTCTTTAACAAATGATATAAATATTGCCGTAGGTTACCCTGCAAACAAAACAACACTTTGGGCATTACTAAACACATTGATAACAACTCAAAAGAATAAAAAGCAGGACGGCAGTTATTCGACAACCGATATTGTTTCAACAATAAATAATCCTTTAATAAAAAATATAAGGTTTATAGGTAACCCGGAAGTAACAAGAATAATTATTCATAAAATAATTAAACATTTTGACAAGAATAATATTGATGCCAAATTTAGAAATTATTCTTTTATAAATTTGAATTTGATACGAAACAATACCGAAGTTCTTAATGAAATTGCTTCAAATTTGCATGATGTATCGGAAGATACAATTAAAAAAATAATCGATGAAATTTTCGATTTGTTTTTTTACCGATTTGCAAATATTACAACATTGAAACAATTGGGCATATATTTAAAAGATATTGCCGATATAATAACACAAAAAAGTTTAATAAATACTTATTCATTTAATTTGGGAGCAGTAAATTTATTATACACGCTTTCGGCACAATTACAGGAAAGTTTATGTATAAATGAAATTTTAAGTTTTAACGAAATTTTATTTCTGTTAGAAAATATTTTAAGTAAAGAAAACATAGCACTTACCGGAACACCTTTAAAAGGTTTACAGGTTCTTGGAACACTTGAAGCAAGAGGACTTTCATTTAAAAATGTTTTTATACTTTCAATGTCCGACAACATTTTGCCATATACAAAGCCGCCAAGCCCTTTAATTCCCAATGATATTATGAATTTTTTAGGAATTAAAAATATAAGCCAATATACCAATATCCAAAAATTTCATTTTACAAGTTTAATACAATCAAGTATAAATAATTATTTGATTTATATTGAAGACGAGCAAAATTCAAGAAGCAGATTTATTGAAGAACTTATTTGGGACAAACAAAAAGAAGAAAAAAATATGGAAAGTGTAAAAGTTACAAAAACAATTCTTCCGGCAAAGTTTTTTTCAGATGAAAAACACGAAATAAAAAAAACGGATTCCGTAAAACAAATATTAAAAAACTTAAAATATTCGGCAACAAACATTGATACATACCTGCAATGCAAATTGAAATTTTATTATATGTCGGTATTAAATTTATCACAAGACAATAATTTTAACGAAGAAAATGAAAACAAAGAAATAGGTTCTTTTTTACATTTATTTCTTGAAAAAGCAATGAAAAAAGGAACAAAAAAACAGGATTTAGACGATAAATTTTTTCAAATTTATAAACAAATATTGGAAACGAGTTTTGACGAAAGGTTTAAACAAAACACGGGGAAAAATTATTTATTAAAAAAACTTTTTATTAAAAAAATGACTGACTTCTATAAAAACGAACAATCCGAAAAAAGAAACTTTGAAATAATAACGGACAATGAAAATAAAATTTATTCTTTCATTACCGTCGGGAATGTAAAATATAATTTAACGGCTAAAACAGACAGAATTGACAAAGATATAAACGGTAAAATATACATAATAGATTATAAATCCGGTAAAGCCGGTAACATACCGAACATAAAAGAACCATATAAATACTCAAGGGAAAATATCGCAAAAAACATAAAATCTTTTCAATTACCACTATATAAATATATTTATGAAAACGAAACAGGAACTACCGTTGAAAACTGCATGCTGTATTCTTTACAAGAAATGGAGTTAAAACCTCTTTTTAAAAACGGACTTGATAACGATTTATATAATGAATATATAAATCAATTAAAATTCATTATTGAAGAAATAAACAGCGATACTCCTTTCAGAAGAGAAAGCTACGACACCTTTAAATGCACTCTTTGCCCGTTCTTTTTTTTGTGCAATTAAAAATTTGTTAAACAAAATTTAATGGAATTATAAGGTTATGAATTTATAGGTTTAACGACAAAATAAGGGGTTATAAATGAAAACAAATAAAAAAATTGAAAAATTTTTGAAGTTGGTAGATATTTTTAAAAAGTTAAGAGGCAAAAACGGCTGTGCTTGGGATAAAAAGCAAACAAACAAAACACTTATAAAATATTTATTTGAAGAATCGGAAGAATTTAAACAAGCCGTCAAAAAAAATGATATAGATAATATGAAGGAAGAACTCGGTGATGTATTGTTACAAATAATTTTTCATGCACAAATAGCAAAAGAAAATAAATGGTTCGATATTTATGATGTAATTGACGGTCTAAATAAAAAACTTATAAGACGCCATCCGCATGTTTTCGGAAAATCAAAAGCAAAAACACCCGAAGAAATAACCGCCCAATGGAATAAAATAAAAAAGCTTGAAAAAAAGAAAAAAAATAAACTTAAAAAATAAAAAACGGAGAGGGAGGGATTCGAACCCTCGGTACAGGCTTTCACCTGTACACCGGTTTAGCAAACCGGCGCACTAGACCAACTAT
>NZ_CACWEU010000035.1:0-2503 GCF_902760015.1 Candidatus Ruminimicrobium bovinum | reverse complement strand
TTTATTTAAATTTTCAATAAGTTCTTGTGAAATTTCTTGCTGACAAAAAGGACATTTATTTTCTTCATTTAAATAATCAAAACCTTTTTTTACCCAATCAGAATTTTTTAATTTTTCTATAAATTTACCAAAAGAACTATTCGTATTACCAACAATCATTCTGTTAAATATATCTGATTTTTCTATATCATCAATATTATCAAAAATTATCTGTTCAAGTTCTTTTATTTCTGTATTATTATCTTTTAACGATGTTATATTTTTTTTAAGTTCTTCTATTTGTTTTACTGAAGTTGTTTTGGGAATTTTTATAATATAATTAAAAAAACTGTCCTTACTTCCTCTATGTCTTTCTAGACAATAATCAAACTCTTTATGTTCATATCTATTTATTACATTTTTCCATAATATATCTTGCTTTTTTGATTTATCTGTTTTAAATTTGCTATTTTCTTCCTTTTTCTTTTCTTCTTGTAGTTTTTTTTGTTCTTCCAATACTTTTTTTTCATCATTAGCTTTATTTATTTTCTCTATAGAATCTTTATTTTCTTTAGATAGTGTAAAAATACCTTTTAAATCGTTTGTTTCATAAAAATTATCTTCTATAAATGTTTTATTATAAACTAATATTCTTTCGGTTATCTCATTAAATCCATTAATTTTACAATCTTTAAATCTTTCATCTGTATATTGTTTATATAGAAAATCTGACATTGTAGATTTTCCTGTTCCATTTAATCCATAAATTAAATTTATTCTCTTATTTTCTGTATCAAGTTTTGTTTCTTCTTTATAACTTGCTACATTTTTCATTATTATTTCTTTTATCATAAACTAAAATATCCTTATATCTTACATAAAAATAGCATTTCTTTATGGTCTGAAAAATTTGTTTTACCTGTGTTAAAATATTTATAATCAATATCAAACTTCTCCATTTTACCTACGGAAGATAAAATATCATAAATATCTTTTTCTAAAATTTTATTTATTGAAGCATTACTATTTGCTTTATATGTATTATTATAAGAAACCAATACATATTGAGAATTACAGTTTAATATTAAATCTTTAAAATTATTCAATGCATTAGCTTTTGAATATTCACTTTTTTTAGCATTTCTTTCCATTTTAAGAGTTTTACCAAAAACTTTTGGTTGTTTCCATTCTGCTAAATTTTCAAGTAAGTGATAAAAATTGATATATTGTCTTGAATTATATGGAGGGTCTATATATACTAAATCTGCTTTTATTTTTTTTATTAACACATTAGCATTTTCTTGAAAAATTTTAGGTTTATATTTATATTTCTTTATATCTAAATCTTGCAATTTAAAAATTTCTTCTTGTGGTTTTTTAGCTAAAAAAGCTTCAAAATGTCCACAGGTATTTGCTATTTTATCTGTTGTATATAAAAGAGAAGATAATAAAATACAATACTCTCTTAAGTTTAATTTTTCTCTGTTTTTTTCTATATCTACTCTTATAGAACCAATCTGTTTTGCATTATTATAGTTAAAATATGTGCCTGAAAATATATCTGAAAAATAGTTGTCTTTGATATACTCCATTGAATTGTTATAATAATTTATAAAATTATTAATTTTATCCTTGTCATACTCCAAATTTGATAACCAAGCTACATAAAAAACATAATTTGAATATAAATTATCATTTATTATTACAGATTTATTTTTAGATAGAAAATATTCAGATACCACACCTGTTCCGGCAAACAAATCTGCAAAAGAATTAAATTCAACTTTGTTATAATTTAAAACATTATCTATAAAACTTAATAGTTTATGTTTGTTTCCTATGTATCGTCTATTATGGATTTTATATTTCATAATTCATTACTAAAACTTCTCGTTCGTTAGCATTTCTATTTTTTTTATTATAACTTGATGACCTGTAATGATAATTTATATCTTTTACAGTAAAATGGTTATCTTTTATCCATTTTAAAAGAATAGTGTTTTCTTTATTAGCTTTTTTCAATACATTTGATAAAGCAAACTTAATTTTATTAATATGCAAGTAACTTAATAAAGAAAGTAGCTCTTTTTCTTTTGTATCATTCCACAAACCACTTTCATTATATACGGCATCTGTTATTAAATATGGTGGGTCAACATAAACAAAATCATTTTTAGATAATTCAAATTCTTTTATAACTTTAAAATCTGCTACAAAAAAATCTATATTTTTGTCTTTAATTCCATCTTTAAATGATTTTAATTTATTTCTAATACTATTATTAAAATCTGTTTTACCGATAGGTATATTAAATTCTTGTTTTGAATTAAATCTTATATCGTTATTAAAACAAAATATTAACAAAACAAATAAATATATTGATTTATCATAATAATCCATATTTAATTTATTTCTATTAAAATAATTTCTCAATTCTGTATAACCATTTTTATTAAAACCTTTTAAACCATTGTTTCCTATAACATAATCTTTATATGCAGAATATCCTTTATGATAACTATCT
>NZ_CACWEU010000034.1:0-2442 GCF_902760015.1 Candidatus Ruminimicrobium bovinum | reverse complement strand
GTATAAATTATATTACACATAAATCCATGGGGCTTGTGTCGCAAATATTTAAAGAAAAAATATTAAATACCTTGGCAGGTAAAGTTTGTATAGGTCATGTCCGATATTCCACACATTCGGAAAGCACATTATTAAATGCACAACCTTTTGTTTTTAATTGTATTCACGGTAACATTGCCGTTGCTCATAACGGAAATATTACAAATTGTGAAACGATAAAAAAAGAACTTGCACAAAGCGGTTCAATATTTAACCACACATCAGATACCGAAATAGTTGCGCATTTGGTTGCAAAAAACAAAGGAAATTCTGCAGGAGAACTTATAAAAAATGCGGTATCAAAATTGGAAGGGGCATATTCTTTAATATTTATTATCGGTAACAAACTTGTTGGTGTAAGAGATCCGTTCGGTTTTAGACCGCTTGTTTTAGGAAAAACAAAAAATTCTTATATACTTGCATCGGAAACATCCGCAATAGATGCTGCAGGAGGAAGTTTTGTAAGGAATGTTAATCCGGGCGAAGTTATTGTAATAGAAAACGGTAAAATTACAGAGGATATTTATCTTGATAAAAAAGAAAAAGAAAAATTTTGTATTTTTGAACAGGTATATTTTTCAAGGCCTGACAGTGTGTTATGCAATAAAAGTGTTAAAAATGCAAGAGTACAAATGGGCAAATATCTTGCAAAACAAATGAAAGACATAAAAGCAGATATTGTTGTTCCCGTTCCCGATACAGGAATTTTTTCTGCACAAGGTTTTTCCGAACAGTCCGGAATAAAATTTCAAACGGGATTTATAAGAAACCATTATGTAGGCAGAAGTTTTATAAAACCGTCACAAAAAATGAGAGAAATAACGGCAAGATTAAAGTTGTTTCCCATAAAAGATGTTATTGACGGAAAGAAAATTGTTCTTATAGATGATTCGTTGGTTAGAGGAACAACGGCACAAAAAATAGTTAAAATTTTAAGAGATGTCGGTGCAAAAGAAATACATTTTGCCCTGTCTTGCCCGCCGGTAATATCACCTTGTTTTTACGGAATAGATACCCCGAATAAAGATAAACTTATCTCGGCAATGAAAAGTAACGAAGAAATAAAAGAATTTTTAAATGTTGACAGTTTAACTTTCCTTGATATTAACAATATGAAAAAAGCTTGTTGTACCGATGGACACGATACTTCCAAGTTTTGTTGTGCCTGTTTTGACGGAATTTATCCGTCTTCTATTACCGACAAATAAAAACTCAGGAAAACAAGTGCATTTATTTTCCTGAGTTTTTTAAGATTTTTAACAATAAAGGATATTATTATTTAACCGATATTTTTTGTTGCTGATCTTTTCCGGTTGCAACTTCTTTACCGAATAATTCATAATAACTTACTTTAGGTATTCCTAATGCACCGTCTTTGGATTCAATATAAACTTTTTCCAAAAAACAATCCACATCATTTATTTTTATTACCGCTTTAGGAACATTATCATATAAATCCAAAACCATAGGCTTTTCTTTAACGGCTTTTAATACAAAATCAAAATTACCTTTTTCTTTATTATATGTTGTTTGATAGCCGTAAGCTTTTTTATCAAAAGCACTAAGTTCTTCTCTTTCACCGTTTTTTTCCGCATATAACAACCAATATGCATCTATGGGCTTTTTTTCGTTTATTTTTCCGTCATCGGTCAACACTGCATCGTAATTTACAACATTAGCATTTTTGCTTCTTTCTATAACAAATAAATTGCTTGTTTTATCCGCATATAAATTTACAACAGATAACAGAAACAAAAAGCTAAGAATAAATATTTTTTTCATTTTTTTCTCCATTACAAAAAATTTATACTGTTTAGACTTATATTAATACCAAATTGTTACATTTACTGTTTTAATAAAGATCTTCTATACCTGTTTATAACTATTACAAGTATGTTTTTAACTATGGCAAATGCGGGAACAGAAATAATCATTCCGATAATTCCACCGACGTTTGCACCGAACAATAATGCAAAAATCATAGTAACAGGACCTAAATTTACATTTTTACCTACAATCAACGGCTGAACAACATGCCCGTCTATCTGTTGTATAATTTCCAATGCAATAAAAACTTCCAAAACGATTGTAAATGATTTATATTGGATAGCTGCTGCAAGAACACCCGATACCATAGCTACGGCAGGACCGAGATAAGGAATTACATTAAATAAACCTGAAACAACACCTATTGTTAATACATATTCAATATTAAAACATGCTAAAATTACACTCGTTGCTATTCCTATAAAAAAGACTTCGATAATTTGACCTCTGATATATCCGCCTAAAACGAAGTTTACTTCAAATATAAATGATATAAAAAATTCAACATATTTTGAAGGAATAAACTGAAGAAAATCGTCTTTTGCTTTATTCATACCCAACAGCATAAAAAAAGTT
>NZ_CACWEU010000033.1:0-9217 GCF_902760015.1 Candidatus Ruminimicrobium bovinum | reverse complement strand
AATATTTTCAAAACATTCAGGCAGTATGGGTGAAACTGGTTGTGTCGGCTGGATGTTTTCTAAAAAAGGGCTTATTACCATAGAAAAAACAGCCGGTGACGAAGATACAATTATGACGGTTGCTCTTGACAGCGGTGCCGATGATTTTGTTGCCGAAGACGAAGTATATGAAATATATACAAAAACGGAAGATTTTAATAAAGTTTTGGAAGCAATAAAAGCAAAAAATATTCCTGTTATGGAATCGGAAATTTCAATGATACCTCAAACTTATATAAAGTTGGAGGGTGAAAATGCCGAGCATATGTTAAAACTTCTTGATGAATTGGAAGAACATGATGATGTTAAAAATGTTTTTTCAAATTTTGATATTTCTAAAGAAGATATGGAAAAGTACGGTGCATAAGTGATAGTTTTAGGAATAGATCCCGGTTTGTCCATGGCGGGCTGGGGTGTTGTTTATAAAGGCAATACCGATAAATATTCTTGTTTGGGATACGGTTGTATAAAAACTTATCCTAAAGATTGTTTGGCAGACAGGTTGAAGTTTCTTTTTTATCAAACGCATGAAATAATAGAAAAGTATAAACCTGAAGTAGTTGCCATGGAACAAATATTTTTTTTAAAAGGGTCAAATGTTATAGCAACAATAGGTCAGGCAAGGGGTGCTTTAATATCGGCGGTTGTAACAAAAAATTTGCCGTTGTTTGAGTATAACCCCAGAAGTATTAAAATTGCATTGACCGGTTACGGCTCTGCCGATAAACATCAAATGCAGCACATGGTAAAAACTTTTTTGGGCTTAAAAGAAATTCCGAAACCCGATGATGCAGCCGATGCCGTTGCGATGGCAATTTGCCATTTGAATACTAATAAATTGCAAAGCAAACTCTAAAGCCGACATAGCTCAGTTGGTAGAGCAATCGCTTCGTAAGCGATGGGTCGGAGGTTCAAGTCCTCTTGTCGGCTCGTTTTTTTTTAAGGAGCTTTCCTGATTATGTTTTCCGAAACAGTTAAAAAAAGTTTATCTAAATTTATTTTATACGGACTGCCTTTGTTTTATTTTTTGGTGGCAGTCAGTTTTTATTTGGTTACTTACGATTCGGCACAAATAAAAATAACGATAGTTCAAATAGGCGGTATTTTATTGGTTGCTTCCTGGCTTATATTAAAACTTGAGACCGGAAGTTTTTTTAAATTTAAAAATCATTTCTTTGTTTATTTGCCTGTTATTTTATTTTTTATTTCAGGGCTTGTCTCTTTATTTATTTCTCCTTTTTTTCAAATATCGTTAAATGAATTTTTAAGAAGGTTTATTTATTGCTTTTTGGCAATAATTATAATGGATACTTTTACTGACGAAAAATCTGTAAACAGATTAATAAATTTTTTAATAGTTTCAACTTATATAGTTTGTATTTATGCCGTTATTCAACACATAGATTATAAATTTTTCCCGGCACCTCCGAATAAAGGTTTGGATCCTTTTGCCTGGAGAGGAGTATTTGGAGAAAGAGTTTTTTCAACGTTCGGTAATCCTAATTTCTTCGGCGATTTTTTAGTTGTTATGGGACCTGTGGTACTTGCTTTATTTTTTAAAAGTAAAAAATTTCATCTTTTGTTTTTATGGTTATTAATAGCTTTTTCGGTATTTTTTACTTATTCGAAAGGTGCATGGCTCGGGTTTGGAATAGGACTTCTTGCTTTTTCTTTTTTATTTGTAAATTATATGTTAAATATTGAAAAGAAAAAAAAGTTAATAATAATTTCCGTAATGTCTCTTTTAACAATATCCGTATTTTTTAGCGGAATATTCATACAAACAAAGAAAAGAATGGACAGCTCTTCTTTCAGAATTTTTACTTGGAATGCCTGTTGGGAAATGATAAATACTCATCCTGTAATAGGAACCGGTATAGGAACATTTTATGTAACTTATCCTGCATACAGAAGACCTCAAATATTTTTTATAGAAGGTGCTCATAATACCGAAAGCGATCATCCGGAAAACGAATATTTGGAGGTTTTTTATGATGAAGGAATGATAGGTTTCGGTATATTTTTGACACTTATATTCACTTTTATCATGTTGGGCTTTCGAAATTTGGCATATTTCAGAAGAGAAAAAAATCAAAAAAACAGTTTCGCTTATCTGCAATTAGGTGTGGTAAGCGCTTTAATTGCTCAATTAGGGCATAATATGGTTTGTGTTTCTTTAAGGTTTGTTTCATCCGGAGTAATGTTGTGGATGTTAATAGGTTTAATAGGCGCCATAACTTTTTACTATTGTAAAGAAGACGATACAAAATGGAATATAAATTTTAACGTAATATTAAAAAGGTTGTTTCAAATAATTATATTAATTGCAGCATGTTATCTTACATACATTTTTTATGGTTTTTTTCAAGCCGATAAATTACATAGTAATGCAATTCAATATGCAAAAGTCGGTAATTTTGATAAATCAATAGAAATTTTCGGAGAAGTTAAAAAGAAAAATCCGTCATTTATAATGCCGAGATATTTCAGAGCAAATAATTTTTCAGACAGATGGAAAGGCGATGATCCGGAAATGGCTCTTGAAGAATACAGGAATTTATGGAAACTGGCTCCTAATTATGTCCAGTCCAAATTTTTAGTAGGAATTGTTTATTTAAAAGCATGGATCGGTTTTAATAATCAGGTAAATGAATTCCATCAGAAAAATGATAAAGAGAACGAACAAAAAGCAATACAAAACAGGGAAAATTGCTTTGCTTTGGCAGTTAGATATTTTAATGAATATAAACAAATAGATCCGGTATATCCTGAAACATATTACAGATTGGCATGGTTATACTTACAATACGGTAATTATCAACAGGCCTTAAACGAATATATGTCTCACTTAATTTTCCCGGAAAAGTTAAAAGAAAAACCGTATAATTTATATTATGAAAATTGGCAGGAAAGAAGATTACACGAATATGCAAGAACATATTTGAATATCGGTTCATTATTTTTTAATATCGGTGATTTTGAAAAATCTGAGGTCGCATTGTTAAAAGCTCTTGAATTGAAACCTAACGATAGTGATAGTCTTAAATTGCTTGTAAATGTATATTCCAAACTTAATAATAAAGAAAAATATAATAAAACTTTAGAAGTTTTAAAAAAGTTGTATCCTAATGATGAATATGTAAAAACTTTGAAATATATCTGAAAAATATGAATAGACCCGAGTTATTGCTGCCTGCCGGAACATTATCCAAATTAAAAACAGCAGTTTTATATGGTGCCGATGCCGTTTACTGCGGAACTCCGGATTTATCTTTAAGAGCAAAATCCTGTTTTCCTTTGGAACAATTAAAAGAAGGGGCGGATTATATTCATAATGCAGGCAGAAAAATTTATCTCACGTTAAATGTTTTTTCGCATAACAGAGATGTTGAAAAACTTGCAAACTTCATAAATACGGTTAAAGAAATTTCTCCCGACGGTTTAATTATATCCGATCCGGGAATTTTTAAATTTGTCAAAGAAAAACTTCCAGAGCTGCCTATACATATATCAACACAGGCAAATGTTTGTTCGTGGCTTACGGTTGATTTTTGGAAAAAAATGGGCGCAAATTTATGTGTGTTGGCGCGTGAAGTTAATTTTACGGAAATTCAACAAATTCGCCAAAAATGTCCTGATATAAAACTTGAAATGTTTGTCCATGGAGCAATGTGTATAAGTTATTCCGGAAGATGTTTAATTTCTTCTTTTATGGCTTCAAGAAATGCAAACAGAGGCGCTTGTGCACATTCGTGCAGATGGAAATATAAATTTTATGTTGAAGAAGAGTTAAGAAAAAATGAATTTTATCAAATAGATGAAGATGAAAGAGGAACATATTTGTTTAACTCAAAAGATTTATGCCTTATGCCTAAACTTAATGATATTTTGGAAACCGGTATTGATTCTTTAAAAATAGAAGGCAGAACAAAAAGTGAATATTATGTTGCACAAACGGCAAGAATATACAGGAAAGCAATTGATGATTATTACAAAGACAAAAAAAATTGGAATAGTCAAAAATATATGAATGAATTATTGACTTTGCAAAACAGAGGTTATACATTAGGTTTTTTTGACGGAATGCCTTCGCAAACGGCACAAGATTATAATGATACCTCAAGCAAAAGTAATTACAGAAATTGCGGTTTTGTAAGAGAAGTTTATGATGATTATATTATAATGGAAATAAGACATAAATTATCGGTTGGGGATAAAATTGAACTATTATCTCCTTATAAATTTGAACCTTATAGCATAAAATTGGAAACAATTCAAATTGCAAATTCCAATAAAATTGCGGATACCGTATCGCCGGGTGAACCGAATAAAGCGATAAGAATAAACATAAAAAAACAGGATATAAATTTATTTCCGAAATATACGGTTGCAAGAATAAAAATTTTATAGTATAAAATGTCTAAACTTAAATTGGATTTACATGATATTTTTAATAAGAATAAAGAGATTGACTCAGCACTGAATTCCGTTATGCAACAGGCCGTTTCAAAAAAAATTAATGAGGTTGAAATTATTCCCGGAAAAGGCAGCGGGCAGTTAAAAAAAAGAGTTTTAAGGTTTTTAAATAATTCAGAAATAAAAAAATTATATAAAAGATACAAGACAGATAATGTAAATTTTGGTAAAATAACGGTATATTTTTAAAATAAAGGAGAACTTAACCATGAGAAATTTTATAGTAGTAACTTTAATTAATGCTTTTGCATTGTTTTTGATTGCAAATATTGTTAACGGTATAACAATAAACGGATGGCAAACATTGGCAGCTTCGGCGGTTGTATTAACACTTATAACAATATTTTTAAAACCCGTTATTTCTTTTATTACATTACCTATAAATATTTTTTCTTTAGGTTTTTTTACTTTATTTATAAACGCTTTTTTGTTTTATATTGTAGGTAAACTTGTAAAAGGTTTTATTGTTGCCGATTTTATAACGGCATTTATAGGTGCTTTGCTTTTAAGTATAATTACGATTTTGGTAGAAGTGTTGATAATAAAAGATAAAAAAAGAGTATTGAAAAAATACGGAACAATTGATGCACACGATTACAAAACAGGTAAAGTTGTTATAGATGTTGATGATATTAACAAAAGATAGTTTAGAGTTGAGTGCTGAAAAGTTTATAGCTTGTCACTGATAAAAATAAACTTTAATCTATCAACGTTAATCCCTAAAACAAAATTTACAAGGTAAATTTATGATAACCAAATCTTTGATTGAAAAAATATTTTCAGCCGCAAATATAATGAGGTGGAACGACCATATAAGGCCGTTTGACTTTTTTGAGCTTGATAAACAGGCGCATAAAATGATAATTGCCTATATGATTGCTAAATTTGATGAACAATTCGGTAAAAAAATAAATTGGATAAAACTTATAGAAGGCGGAATTTTTGAATTTTTACAAAGAGTTGTTTTAACCGATTTAAAACCGGAAGTTTATCATGAAATTATGTCGCAAAAAAAAGACGAATTAAACGGATGGGTTTTAAGCAGTTTAAGTTCGGACGTTGTTGCGTTAGGTAACGGCTTTTATGACAGACTTGAAAAATATTTGTTTGATAACGAAGAGTCGTCTTATGAAAAGAAAATTCTTAAAGCATCGCATGAATTTTCTACAAGATGGGAATTCGGAATAATTTATCCTTGGAATAAAATGCTTTACGGTATAGAAAAAACAAGAGAAACCGTAGATACATGTGTTGTTACATATAAAGACTTTATCGGTATAAAAGAATTGATAATGAATAAAAAATATTACGGTTTTTTGGATTTGTGCGGGCAGTTAAGGTTTCAACAAAGATGGGCACAAACATTCAGACAACCCAGAACAAATGTTTTGGGACACATGTTTGTTGTAGCCGTTTTTGCATATTTATATTCGCTTGATATGGATATTTGCTCAAAAAGATATTATAATAATTTTTTCTCGTCTTTATTTCATGACTTACCGGAAATTTTAACAAAAGACATAGTAAGTCCGGTTAAATCTTCGGTTAAAGGTTTGGAAGAAATAATAAAGGAATACGAGAAAAAACAAATAGAGGAAAGAATTTTGCCGTTATTACCGGACAATTGGCATTTTGAAATGGAATATTTTATAGAAAATGAATTTATAAACAGAATTATAAAAGATTCCAAAATAACCGAAATTGCCGAAATAACGGATGAATATAACGATGATAAGTTTTGCCCTGTTGACGGAAAACTTATCGAAGTGTGTGACAAGTTGTCCGCATATATAGAAGCTTCTTTGGCATTAAGATACGGTATTCATTCCGGACCGTTAAACAAAGCTAAAGAAAGATTATATGAAAAATTTGCAAATGTGAAAATTGCAAATTTAAGTTTTAAAGAAGTTTTTGATTACTTTAATTAAGGAGAAAAAAATGGCATACAAAGGTTTAATTGAAAAGTACAGACAATATTTGCCGGTAAGCGATAAAACACCGGTAATAACTTTACACGAAGGTGATACTCCGTTAATACCTGCAAGAAATCTCAGCAAAGAAATAGGTTTTCCCGGAACAATATATTTTAAATATGAAGGTTTAAACCCGACAGGTTCTTTTAAGGATAGGGGTATGACAATGGCTGTTTCAAAAGCCGTTGAAGAAGGCAGTAAAGCTGTTATATGTGCTTCAACCGGAAATACTTCGGCATCCGCGGCAGCTTATGCGGCAAGGGCGGGAATAAAATGTGTGGTTTTAATTCCGGAAGGTAAAATTGCACTCGGTAAATTATCACAAGCCGTTATGCATGGCGCATTGGTTCTTGAAATAGACGGTAATTTTGATAAAGCACTTGAACTTGTAAAAGATTTAAGTAAAAATTATCCGTTAACATTGGTAAATTCTATTAACCCTTACAGAATACAAGGTCAAAAAACAGGCGCATTTGAAATTTGCGAATATTTGGAAAAAGCACCGGATTATCAATTTATGCCCGTCGGAAATGCCGGTAATATTACCGCATACTGGAAAGGTTATAAAGAATTTAATCAGTTGTTCCCACAGAAATACGGATTGCCTAAAATTATGGGTTTTCAGGCAGAAGGTGCTGCCCCTATAGTAAGAGGTTACCCTATAGAAAAGCCGGAAACTTTGGCAACTGCTATCAGAATAGGCAACCCTGCATCTTGGAAAACGGCTGAAGAAGCAAGGGACCAATCAAAAGGTGTTATAGATATGGTTTCCGATGACGAAATTATAGAAGCATACAAAATGATAGCAAGACATGAAGGTGTTTTTGCGGAACCTGCTTCCGCTTCATCTTTTGCAGGTTTATTAAAATATACGAGAAAAGGTTATTTTAAAGAACAAAAAAATGTAACGGCTGTTTGTATATTGACGGGACACGGCTTAAAAGACCCCGATAATGCGGTTAAAAATTCTACAAAACCTACACAGGTAAAAGCCGATATGAAAGAAATAATAAAAGCCATCGGCTTATAAAAGAAGTAATTTTTCTAAGGAGGCAAAATGCCCGAAGAAATAAAAAAACAGGAAATTAAAATTGAAATAGATGAACAAACTTCAAACGGAACTTATTCGAATTTGGCGCTTATTGCCCATTCTGAAACTGAATTTATAATAGATTTTATTTTTGCACAACCTCAAAACGGTAAAGCAAAAGTTCGCAGCAGAATAATAACATCACCTTTACATGCAAAAAAATTTATGCAGGCATTAAAAGACAATATAGCAAAATACGAAATAAAATTCGGACAAATAAAAACCGAAAATGCGGAAATTAGGGAACAATCAAAATTTTATAATTAGGAAATAAAGTGAAAGTAGAATTAATTTGCAGCGGAAGTGAATTATTGACCGGAAAATTAAATACGCATGCTTGTTTTATAGGAGCAAAACTTTCCGATTTAGGATTGAATTTATCTTTAATTACTACCGTTTCCGACAGGAAAAAAGAATTTAAAGAGGTATTGGAACAGGCGGTAAAAAGAAGTTCCGTTATTATTGTTACAGGCGGGCTTGGACCTACTTTTGATGATATAACGGTGGAAACGGTTTCGGAAATTTTAAAATTAAAAACTTATAAAGATGAAAATGTTCAAAAAGCCATTGTTCAATATTTCCAAAGAAGAGGAATAACAAATCCTGCTTCAAATAATGAAAGACAATCGTATATTTTAGAAGGCGCAAAAGTGCTGGAAAACAGGTTTGGAACGGCACCCGGGCAAATGCTTCATTTTCAATACATTGAAAATGAAAATAAAAAAGTCAGAAAAACAATATTTTTACTTCCGGGGCCGCCAAGAGAACTTCAACCTATGTTTGAAGAAAATGTTATACCTTTTATGAAAAGTTATCAGATAAAAATAAAAAAAACATTAACTTTACATATTTGCGGTATGGCAGAATCGCTTGTGGATGAAAAAATAAAACCGGTAATAAATTATTTGTCAAATAACGATGATATAGAATTTGCAATATTGGCACATAAATTTTTGATAGATGTAAAAGTTTCGGTCAGCGGTGAAAATGAGCTTACAATAGATGATACTTTAAAAAATATTAATCAGGAATTTATTAATGTTTTGGGTGATAATATTTACGGCTATAATGAGGATACGTTGGAATCGGTCATTCAAAAAATGTTAATTGAAAAAAGGAAAACCATATCGGTTGCAGAGTCGTGTACCGGCGGAATGATTGCTTCAAAACTGACAAATACCGCAGGCAGTTCCGTTTGTTTTAAACAATCGGTTGTAACTTATTCCAATCAGGCAAAAAATCAACTTTTAAATGTTAAATCCGAAACTTTGCAGCAGTTCGGTGCGGTAAGTGAAGAAACCGCAAACGAAATGCTTGACGGAATACTGAATTTATCTAAAGCCGACTATGCAATAAGTGTTACGGGTATTGCAGGTCCCGGCGGTGCAACAAAAGATAAACCCGTGGGACTTGTTTATATAGGGGTATCCTATAGAGGTAAAAATAAAGTTGAAAAATTTATATTTAACGGAACAAGAGAAGATGTCAGGGAAAGAGCAACAACGGTTGCTCTTGATACGGTAAGAAGATTAATAAAAATCACAAAGTGATTTTTATTCAATGTATAATGTAGAACATAAAATGTAGAATTTCTGAAAAAATTGCGAAGCAATTTTTTGTTGAAAATACGGAGTATTTT
>NZ_CACWEU010000032.1:0-4451 GCF_902760015.1 Candidatus Ruminimicrobium bovinum | reverse complement strand
TATTGAAGCAATAAATGGTTTTATTAAAAATTTATCATCCAAAAAATATACCGAAAAATTTATGGATAACGGAAAAAATATAAGTCCTGATTTTACATTAATGTTTATATATCCGGAAGAAGCATATATATCTGCTTTAAGATATAAACCTTCTCTAACCAATGAGGCTTGGAAAAAAGAAATAGCAATAGTATCGGCAACATCTTTGATACATACAATAAGGATAATAGAAAAATTATGGGATGTTCAAAGGCAAGTAGAAAATCATGAAAAAATAGTTTCTGTAGCAAAAAGTTTTAAGACAAGAATTATAAGTTTTATAGATAATATGGCAAAAGTAAGCGGTAATATTGAAACACTTAATACTAATTTTAACAAGTTTTCAAATACAGTTAAAGGTGATAGATGTTTAGAAAACTTATTAAAAGAACTATCTAATTACTGTATTAATTCGGAAAAAGAATTAGATTTAAATAAAATTAAAGAAATAAAAAATATTGAAAATAAACTTTTATAAAATAAATAAAATTAGGAGTATATCATGTCTTTTCTAAGTAACAAAAAGGAAATAAAAAATCAAGCTTTAGAAGAAGAAATATCTATTGAAGATATTTTAGATCAAGAAATTGTAGACAAACCTCAAATATTAAAAAATATTGCAACAAACAGATCGCAACAATATAAGATAAAACAAAGCGGTATGCCTGCATTCAGAACGGCACTGGATTATATTCGTATAAAAAGGATGGAAGTTGTAGCAAGACATAATACTAAAATAAGCACATTAGTTGAAAATAAAAAAAAATTGGAAGATGAAATAGACAATTTGAGAAGACAACAGAATGAACTAGACGAAAAAAAAAGACAAACGGTAGAAAACTTATCTAAGGAAGTAAGAGAAAAATATCAAAACAAAATAAATTCGGAAGAAAATGAAATAAAAAATAAAAAACAAGAAATAGAATTAATAGAACAGGAAATAGAGAAACTCAAAAATTCGGATAATCAATATAATTGGAGTTTTGAATTAATGATAGTAACTTTGTTGGCTGTTTTCTTGCTTGTATATCTGTGGTTATTTTATGCAACGGCAACATATTCTGCTTTCTTTAAAGATGTTGAAAATTTGGGAACAAAAATAATAAATACATTTTTAGATCCTACAGCAGTAAGCGATGCATGGAAACATGGTTGGGGTATAGGATTGTTTGTAACATTATTCCCTTGTATATTTGTGGCATTAGGATATTTTTCTTTTAATTTTGATAATAACGAAGAAAATATAAAAACAGAAAATAATAATAGAGAATATAATAATATAATAGTAAAAATTATAAAAGGATTTATAGATTTTTTTCAAAATAATAAATTTATAAAAGCTGTAGGGATTTTATTAATTGCTTTTATGTACGATGTTTTAATAGCTTACATAATCGCCGAAGGTGTTTTTAAACAAAATATAGGACTTGACGAAAATACTATATTTAATTGGAAAATTTGTTTAAAAGATCCTCATTTCTGGTTGATAATAGGAGCCGGTTTTATTGCATATATAATATTTGGTGGTATTTGTAATTTAGCCTCTAAAAAATGGGAAAATTTTAATTCGCAAAAAAGAGAAATAAAAAAGAGAGAGAAAAGTAAAAATTCAAAAGAAGCACGAATTTATCATATTGAAAATGTAAAAATACCTAAAATAATAGAAAGAAGAGAAAATGAAGAAAATAATATTCTAACATATAGGCAAATAAAAATTTTTGACGATGAGTATCAAAGAAAAGAAAATAGTATTAACGATAAAATACAAGCAATAAGTGTTATAGAAAATGAAATTAATAGTATAAGAAACACGGATATTCCTCCAAGAGAAATTAATATTTATAACTCTTATGTAGAAGGCTGGGGTCTGCCAATAGAAGATGAAACTTATAAAGCGGATGTGCATAGCTTTTATGAACAATTTAGAAAAGATCATAATATGAATTAAATAAGGAGATAATAAGATGAAAAACAAACTTCCACTATTAATTTTAATAGTTTTAGCATTAGTTGCAATTGTCGGTGCTATAATATATATTAACAATAAAGATATTACAGAAGAAAGTAGTGCGGAAGAATTATTAATAAAAAATGAAAAAGAAATTACAAAAAACAACAATATTCAAGAAGAATCCATTAATAATATAAAAAATAAGGATAAGCATTTAAATATTACAATTTTATTAGATTTATCTGATAGAATTGCAAAGATTACAAATGAAAATGGAATAGAATTAAAAAAGGATTTTGATCCAAAAGAAAGAGATTTAGAAATTATAAATACTGTTATTAATATTATAAAAGAAGATGCAAAAAAAGGAAACTTATCAGGTAAAAAGAAACTAATCAATTTAAGAAGTAAAATAAAAATGTTATGTATTCCAAAACCGCAAGATAATCAAATAAAATTTGATGGTTTAAATATTGATTTTTCTGATAAAAAATATAATGGTAGTAATTCCGGTTTGATTTTAAAAAATCGTCAATTTATTAATTTAGCAACAAAAACAGAAATAGTGAAACAAATATATGACAAAATATTACTAAATAAAATTTTTCCAGGTTCGGATATTTGGAAATTTTTTGAACAATATGCAAAAGCATATTGCATAGAAAAGGATTATAGAAATATTTTAGTAATTTTCACCGATGGTTATATTTACCATGAAGATTCTATTTATAAAGAAAAAAACAGATATTCTTATATAACAGGTAATTTACTAAATCAATATGGTTTTAGAAATAAAAATCTAACATTAGAAAAGATAAAACAGAAAATAAAAGAAGAAGACTTTGGCTTAATTACAAGAGTTTCAAATTTACAAGATTTAGAAGTTTTGGTTGTGGAAGTTTTATCAAATAAAAAATGTAAATTTGACGGATATGTCATTACTGAAGTATTGAAAAAGTGGTTTAATGAAATGGGAATAGTTCATAGTAATATATTGTTATCAAGTGATGATAAAAATTTAACCGGTAGTAAAATTAAAGAATTTTTTAATTATGTTCAGTAATAAATACTGAAAAAATTTAAGTGAAGTCTGTAAAATATATATGAAATGTTTATATGAAAATAAAAAGAATACTTTTGACATAGGCTGTATGTCTTTTCTTTTAGCTTTTTTGTGTCCTCCGTTATGGATATTTTTATATTTGATATGCATATTAAATTATTGTGATGACAGTGAACAAATAAAGCAATAATCAAAAATATCTCCTGTTAGAATGTTTACAAATTATGTATAATAACTCTTATACATAATTTGGCTTGGGTTCATTTGAAATAGTTGTCATTGTAGTCTTTTTGGTTGGTTTGCAGTTTATTGTAAAAAATAAATTTGTTTAAGGATTTTCATGACAAGTGATGAATTAATAAATTTAGCTTTTGGTTCGCAACAAATATATCCGTTGTTTGAACTTTATATATTTCAAAAAGATAAATATTTTTTGGAATATTTACAAATAAATTATCCTTCTGTATACGATTTTATAACATCAAAACAATTAACAATAAAACATTTAAAAGACGGTATTGCAGCAATAACTATAAATCAAACAACGGGGAATGTTATTTTATTTATAAATTACCATAAAATTACATACATAAGAAATATTTGTTTAGGTATGGAAACGGAAAGTTTTTATGAAACATTAGCTTGTTTGATAATGCACGAACAGTTACATTATATGTTAAAACACTTTAGAGTTCCTTTTGACGGATATAATCATAAACAACTGAACATTGCTCAAGATATGGTTATAGACAATATGATTCACAGAATTAATCCCGGCTGGAGAAATTGGCAAACCGTTGTAGATGAAATAAACAATACAATAGATAAACTTAATAAAAACACTATGTTTAACAAAATATCTACGGAAGAAAATTCTAAATACGATTTGTTAAATTTCAGTGATTTGGATATATATTTTTATATAAGTGAATTAAATCTTAAAAACGAACAAGAAAGAATAGATAAGCACGAATGGAACGGTGATAAAGTAACTGAAGATTCTAATGGTGCAGAACAAGAGCATTGTCAAAATAATGATACAGAAAATTCACAAGAAAAAAGTAAAGAAAACGATGAAAAACAAGATAATTCAGACAAAAAAGATAATAACAACGAAATAAATAAATCTGTTGAAGATATATTTGATAAGCTGGCATCAAAAGCAAGAGAAAGAATAGCACAAAATACTAACAGAAAAATAGCTAAATTAAATAACAATAATTCCGATTTGTTGGATAAAGTTATAAATAAATTGCAAATGGTAAAGAACATAACCTTTTTAATATATTGAAAAAATATATTAAAAAAGTAAGTTATAAACAAAAAATTAACACATGGAAAAAAATATCTAAAAAACAGCCATTAAAAAGACCTGGAGTAATGTATAAAAAAACTCCG
>NZ_CACWEU010000031.1:0-12959 GCF_902760015.1 Candidatus Ruminimicrobium bovinum | reverse complement strand
ATAATGAAGATGTTTATAATATGAAAAAAAACGTGTTGGCAAAAAAAATATCTTTTATGCCGCAAACAATGCAGTTTGATTTTTCTTTTAATGTAAAAGATTTTATAATGTTTGGCAGATATCCGTATATAAATATGTTTAAGTTGGCATCAAAAGATGATTTTCAAATAGTTGAAGATATAATGAATTTTACAGAAACAACGGAGTTTGCTGCAAGAAATATAAATGAACTTTCAGGCGGGGAGAAACAAAAAGTTTTGTTGGCACAAACATTGGTGCAGCAAACGGATATTATTGCACTTGATGAGCCGACATCTCATCTTGATATAGGTAATCAGGCAGCGATATTTAAGTTATTAAAAATGTTAAACGAACAATATAATAAAACAATTATTACTACAGTGCACGATTTGAATTTGACAGGAGAATTTTGTTCGGATATTGTTTTGCTTGATAATAAAAATGTATTTAATTTCGGAAAAGCGGAGGAAGTATTAAATTATAAAGATATAGAAAAAATATACGGAACGACCGTTGTTGTTAAAAATAACCCCGTATCAAATAAACCGGTTGTTATTCCGATTTATAGTTAGAAGATTAGAGGATTGGAAACTTGGAAGAACAGAAGTATGGAGGTATGGAAAATTTTCATAAAATAAAAAATAAATTAAATTTATCAGCTGCTCAGCTGAAAAACCGAAGGTTTTGGCTCAGCTTATCAGCTAAAAATTACAAGGTGATTTTTTAAAAAGGAGAAAAGAAAAAATGAAAAAGGCAGTAAGTTTGTTGGCAGTATTTGCATTGGTTGTATCAATGGCAGTACAAAATGTTGCGGCAGAAGAAACTGAACAAAATAGTGATGAACAAGTTATGTTTTTATCTTTGACAAAAAAAGCAGAACCGTTAAGAGATTTAACAACAAATTTAACGGTTATTACCGAAGAAGAAATTAAAGAGAAAAATGCAAAAAATTTAGGAGATATCGTTGATGGAGAAGCAGGTATTTCATATAAAACATACGGACCTTTGGGGCAAACACAATCTATATATATGAGAGGTTCAACTGCAGGGCAAGTTTTGGTTTTAGTTGACGGAAGACATGTAAATGATATAGGAACGGGCGGCGGAGCAGATTTTACGGCAATTCCGGCAAATATGATAGAAAGAGTTGAAATTATAAGAGGTTCAGGTGCTGCTCTTTACGGAACGGGAGCTTTCGGCGGTGTAATAAATGTTATAACAAAAAAAGCTACATCTTTAACACCTAATGTTAATCCTTATTTTTCTTACGGAACTTTTAATAATATAAATGCAGGTATAACGGGTGCTTATGCGAACGATACGATTTCAATATTGATAGCACCTTCTTTATTGTCTTCCGACGGTTACAGAAAAAATTCTTTTTATGATTCTAAAAATATTTTTGGTAAAATCGGTGTAAATTTAACCGAAAATTCCGAAATAGTTTTATCGGGGCAAGCATATAATGCAGATTTAGGTAATCCGGGATCTTTATCTTATCCTTCCGAAACCGCAAAACAGTTTGAAGATAATAATTATTTAAAACTTGACTATAATACACAAATAAAAGATTTTGATATTTCTTTGTCAGGATACAATGCAAATTATACAAGAAAATCGGGTGATATTGGGGATTCCTGGAGTCCGTATTTCAATCAATATAATACTTTAAACACAGGAATTAAGGGGAATGTTTCGTATAAAGGAGCTGTAACTTTAGGATTGGAATGGGATAAAACGGAATATAAACAAAAAGATTTAATATACAATTCTGAAAAAATAAACAGAAACAGAGAAAATGCGGCAGTCTATTTACAAGCAGTTTTAAGTATTGGTGATTTAACTTTAATTCCTGTTGTCAGAGGAGATAAAAATACCGATTATGAAGATGTGTTTACTCCTGCATTGTCTGCAATTTATAAATTAACCGATGAAATAAAATTTTCAGGTAATGTAAGCAAAGTTTGGAATGCACCGTCATTCGGGCAAATTTACGGAGACGGAACATATTATAACCCTAATTATAATTTAAAACCGGAAAAAGGTATATCAAGTGATTTAGGTATTGAATATGCTAACGATAAAATAGGTATAGCTTTAACCGGTTTTTATATAACAACAAAAGATTTAATTCAAAACCTTCCTGATACGGGTTGGATGTATAAAGCACAAAATGTAGATGAAACAAAACAATACGGTTATGAAGTTGAAGCAACTTATTATATGAAATATCAGAATATGCCAAAATGTATTAAACATAAATTAAATTATACATATTTGAGAGCGGAAAATACAAAAACTCATAAGGATTTAACTTATAAACCGATGCACACTTTTAATTATATCTTATCGGTATCTCCGTTGAAACAATTCAAATTTAGCATAGATGTATCTTATGTAACTACAACATTATGTGAAACAGGGGATTATTTAAAAGATTATTGTTTAGTCGGTGCAAGAGCAGATTATCAAATAATGAAATATGTTTCATTGTGGGCAAAAGGTGATAATTTAACAAATGATGACAAATATCAATTGAGTTACGATTATCCTATGCCGGGAATTACCGGAACCGTAGGAATTGATATTAAATTTTAATTTCATCGCTTTTTTATAAAAATTAAAGCCCCTAATATTCAAATATTAGGGGCTTGTTTTATACATAAAATAATTTTGTTCTTTTTTTATTTATTCAAAACTTTTTTTATTTTTTTTAAGAAAAGTTCATTTTCTTTTCGTGTTCCTATGGTAACACGGACATAGTTATAAAGTTGATATTCGTCCATTGCTCTTATAATTACACCTTCTCGAAGCATTTTTTGAAACACTTCTTTTCCTTTAAAAGGAGCAACAGACATCAAAAAGAAATTTCCTACAGAATCTACATATTTTATCCCGAGTTTTTTAAGTTCGGTAAAAATGAATTTGAATTCTTTTCTGACATGGTTTAAACTTCTTGTAACTTGGGTTTTATCCTGCAAGCTTGCTATTGCACCCGCTTGAGCAAATTTATTTACATTGAACGGAGGTCGTATCCTTTCGATATAGTCAATTATTGTCGGGCTTGATAAACCGTAACCGACTCTTGCACCTGCCATGGCATAAATTTTTGAAAAAGTTCTAAGAACTATAAGGTTAGGATATTTTTGCAACAATTTTATTGTATTCGGAAAATCTTTTTTGTAGGATGCATATTCATAATATGCTTCATCGGAAATGACAATCGGTTTTGTTCCGAATTTGTTTACGGGTAATGCTTTTAAAAAATCTTCAAATTCTTTTGCCGTATTGTATGTTCCCGTCGGATTGTTGGGGTTTGTAATAAATACGGCTTTCGTATTTTTATTACATGCTTTTGCCATTGCTTTTAAATCATGAACAAATCCGTCTTTCATGGGAACAACAACTTCTTTTGCATCCATCAGTTTTACTGCCATTTGATATCTTGTAAATGCATGTTTTGAAATTACAATTTCATCGCTTGGCGTAAAAAACAATCTTGCAATAATTTCTATAAGTTCGTCGGAACCGCATCCTACGATAACATTGTTTATATTTAATTTATAATGTTTGGCAATTGCCGTTTTTAATTCCGTCGAATTAAAATCCGGATAAAAATAAACTTTGTCGGCAATGTTTTTCATTGCTTTTACGGCTTTTTTGGAAGGACCTAAAGGATTTTCGTTTGAAGCAATTTTAATAATATGTTTTAAACCTAATTCTCTTTTTAATGTTTCAATAGGTTTGCCGGCAACATAAGGTTCAAACGATAAACAATTTTTTCTTACTAAATTTTTTGCATCAAATTTTTTCATTTTTTATCTCCATATTTAATCGGCTTTAGGATAAGATCCTAATATTTTTAAGAATATACAATGTTTTTTTATGTTTTCTAAGGTGTTAAATATTTTTTTATCGTTTATATGACCTTGAAAATCTATAAAAAAAACATATTGCCAAACTTCTTTTTTTGTAGGTCTTGATTCTATTTTGGTTAAGTTTATGTTTCTTTTACTGAACTCGGCTAAAATATTATATAAAGCACTAACTTTATCTTTTATCGTAAATATTATACTGGTTTTATCTTTTCCTGTTTTTGCGGATGAATTATTTCCCAAAACAAAAAATCTTGTCCAATTATCTTTACTGTCTTCAATTGATTTTGCAAGAATATTCAAATTGTAAAGTTTTGCGGCAATTTCGGACGATATTGCTGCTGCTTTGTTGTTTTTTAATGCAAGCTGTGCGGCATGTGCCGTTGAGTTTACGGGAAAAATTTCAACTTGCGGTAAATTTTTATGCAACCAACCGCTGCATTGTGCAATTGCTTGCGGATGAGAATATACAACTTTAATATTATCAAGTTTTGCTTTTGATAAAAGACAATGAGATATTCTTAAATTTATTTCATTTATAACTTTTAAATTTGTATCGACAAGTTCGTCTAAAGTTGTATTTACGGAACCTTCATTTGAATTTTCTATCGGAACAACGGCATAATCGGCTCTCTGTTTTTCAACCTCTTCTATAACGTCGGATAATCTTTTCAGAGGTATAAAATCCGCTTTTGAGCCGAATTGTTTTAAAGCTGCCTGATAACTGAAAGTTGCTTTAGGACCAAGATATGCAATTTTTAAATTTGCTTCCATTGCTCTGCAAACACTTATAATTTCTTTAAAAATGTAAGTAATATCCTGTTTTGTTAAAGGTCCTTTATTATTTTTTATAATGTTACCTATAACTTCCGCTTCTCTGGAAGGAACGTAAATTGCAGATGAATTTTGTTTTAACCTGCCTATTTTAATTGCGGTTTCCGCTCTTTTATTTAGCAAATTTAAAATTTGATTATCCGTGGAGTTTATTTTTTTTCTTAGTAATTCAATATTTTTATCCATAAACATTTTCCCGTTTTCTATGCTTTGTAAATACATTTGTTTTTAGTTCTAAATGTATTGACGGCCGATGCTTACATTCGTTATTTATTACAGTCAACATTCTGCTTATATCAGTAGATTATAAATTATAATTTATAATTTGTCCAATAAATTTTAAGGACTTATTTTTTTTGCTTGACAAAATTATGTATATATTGTATTATTATCGCAATTAAACACTATATGTAGTATTTCTGCAATAATAATTAAACAAACGGAATTTTATATTACATAATCAAAATAGATTAAATAGGGGAATCTATGAAGTGTCCTTTTTGCGGAAGTTTTGAAGATCAGGTTTTGGATTCAAGACCGATAGAGCATACATCTGCCATTAAAAGAAGAAGAGAGTGCAAAAATTGTAAGAAAAGATACACAACTTACGAAAGACCTGAAGAAGTTTCTTTGACTGTTGTTAAGTCCGATAGCAGAAGAGAAAGTTTCGACAGAAAAAAATTAAGAGAAGGTATAGCAAGGGCTTGTGAAAAAAGACCTATTTCCTCTGAAACGATAGATAAAATAGTAAGTGAAGTTGAAACGGAATTAAGCGATTATTTGATGGAAGTTCCTTCTGCGGTGATAGGTGATAAAGTATTGAAAAAATTATGGGATATAGATTCCGTTGCATATATCAGGTTTGCTTCCGTATATAAAAATTTTGCCGATATTGAAACTTTTATGCAGGAAATAAAAACTTTAAAGAAAAAATATAATAAAAAAAACAATAAGTAATTTTACAGGAGAGTTTTAAATGTCAAAATTGAAAGAAGAATTGTTTAAAAAAGTCGTTCCCGAACTGTCACAGAACAGTAAAACGGTATTGTCAAAAAGGTACTTAAAAAAAGATTCTAAAGGCAATGTTTCCGAAAGTGAACAGGAATTGTTTTTTAGAGTTGCCGAAAATATTGCCCAAGCCGATAAAATATATGATAAGAGTGCCAAACTTGATGAAACGATAGAAGAATTTTATACGATGATGGCAAAACTTGATTTTTTGCCTAATTCACCTACGTTAATGAACGCCGGAAGATCGTTGCAACAGTTATCTGCATGTTTTGTTTTGCCGATAGAAGATTCTATGGAATCCATATTTGAAACATTGAAACAAACCGCATTAATTCATAAATCCGGAGGTGGAACGGGGTTTTCTTTTTCAAGGTTAAGACCATCAAATGACAGCGTTAAAACAACAAACGGTGTATCTTCCGGGCCTGTTTCTTTTATGCAGGTTTTTAATTCCGCAACGGAAGCCATTAAACAGGGCGGAACAAGACGCGGTGCAAATATGGGAATTTTAAGAATTGACCATCCCGATATATTGAAATTTATTACATGTAAAGATAAAGGAGACAGTCTTAACAATTTTAATATTTCGGTTGCGGTAACCAAAGAATTTATGACTGCCGTTGAAGATAACGAAGATTATAATTTATATAATCCAAGAACAAAAAAAGTGGTCGGGAAATTAAATGCAAGAGAAGTTTATAATAAAGTTGTTGATCAGGCATGGAAGAACGGAGAACCCGGCATAGTTTTTATAGACAGAATGAATGATGCAAATCCTACGATTGAACTTGGTGAAATCGAATCGACAAATCCTTGCGGAGAGCAACCGTTATTACCGTATGAATCTTGTAATTTAGGTTCAATAAATTTGGCAAATTTCGTCAAAGATGAAGAAGTTGATTGGGACAGACTTGAAAAAACCGTAAAATCAGCCGTTCATTTTTTGGATAATGTTATTGATATGAATAATTATCCGATAGATAAAATCGGTGAGATTACAAGATCTAACAGAAAAATAGGTTTGGGAATAATGGGTTGGGCTGATATGCTTGTTCAAATGGGCATACCTTATAATTCGCCGGAAGCTATAATTCTTGCGGAAAAAGTTATGGGCTTTATACAAAATATATCTCATAAAACATCTGAAGAAATAGCACTTAACAGAGGAGCTTTCCCCAATTTTAAACACAGTATCTATAAAAAAGGAAATCCGATAAGAAATGCAACCACAACAACAATAGCACCCACCGGGACAATCGGTATAATAGCAAATGCTTCCGGCGGAATAGAACCTATATTTGCACTTGTATACAAAAGAGCAAATTGTTTGGATAAAGCTGAAATGTTTGTTATAAATCCTTATTTTGAAAAAATAGCAAAAGAACTCGGTTTTTATTCTCAGGAATTAATGGATAAAATTGCACAGGAAGGAACTATTAAGCACATGGACGAAATACCGGAAAAAATAAGAAGAGTATTTGTAACAGCACATGATATTTCACCTGAAGACCATATAAGAATGCAGGCGGCTTTCCAAAAATTTGTAGACAATGCAGTTTCAAAAACCGTAAATTTTGCACATTCCGCAACAAAAGAAGATGTAAGTAAAGCATATATGCTTTCATACAAATTAGGTTGTAAAGGTGTTACCGTATACAGAGACGGAAGCAGAGACGAACAGGTTTTGAATTTGGCAAACAGTTCTTCAAAACAACCTGAACAACAACATGCTGCTGAAGTTGTTATAAACAAACCGAGACAACGCCCTAAAAGAGTTACCGGAACTACGCTTTTAATGCATACCGGTTGCGGAAAAATGTATGTTACAATTAATGAAGATAAACAAGGTGCGTTTGAAGTGTTTACTCAGCTTGGCAAATGCGGCGGATGTACACAAACACAATCCGAAGCAATTGCAAGACTTATTTCATTGGCTTTAAGGTATGGTATTGACCAGGAAAAAATAATTAAACAATTAAAGGGAATAAGATGTCCTTCACCTACGCTTACGGAGAGCGGTGCAATTTTATCGTGTCCGGATGCAATAGCAAAAGCTTTGGAATCTTATAAGTCCGAAAAAGAAATGCCGAGTTTGTTTAACGGAAATCAAAGTGATAATCATGAACACGAACATACAAAAACGACGGAACCTAAAGTTTATAAAACAAAGGGCTCAGGTAATTCCGAAGGAACATGTCCGCAATGTCCCGAATGCGGTGAAATGTTGGAGTTTGCCGAAGGGTGTGTGGTTTGCAGATCATGCGGATATTCAAAGTGCTTTTAAATTTTGATTTTTTGTATTCTTTTTTTGTATAATTACGAAAGTTTATTTTAAAAAAGTAACAAATAAACACACAGACGGATTGGTTGAAAGTTCCTCTTTACAAGAGGTTTCAAATTTTGAAGTTTGTGGAGGTCACTTTTGGGAAATATTTTAATATTTCTTCAAATAGTGAGAAAAAACAAGGAGAAAAAAATGGCAAATGTAACAATGAAGTCGTTGTTGGAATCCGGGGTTCATTTCGGACATCAAACAAGAAGATGGAACCCGAAAATGAGTAAATTTATTTTCGGAAGCAGAAACAAAATCCACATTATAGACCTTCAAAAAACATTAAAGGAATTAAAGAAAGTTTATAAAGTTGTAAGAGATTTCTCTGCAGAAGGTAAACAATTGCTTTTTGTGGGAACAAAAAAACAGGCACAAGCTCCTATAAAAGAAGAAGCTTTAAGATGCGGTGCTTATTTTGTATCGGAAAGATGGTTGGGCGGAACTCTTACAAATTTTGAAACATTAAAAAAATCAATATCAAGATTAAAAGAATTGGAAGCAATGAAAGAAAACGGAATATTTAACGTGCTTTCCAAAAAAGAACAATCTCAAAAAGAAAAAGAAAGAATTAAATTGGAAAAATCTCTTGAAGGTTTAAAAACCATGGATAAACTTCCCGACGTTATGTTTATCATAGACCCGGTTGAAGAAGCAACCGCACTTGCGGAAGCAAAAAAATTAAATATTCCCGTTGTTGCAGTTTGCGATACAAATTGCGATCCGGATTTGATAGATTATCCCGTTCCGGGAAACGATGATGCAATAAGAGCGGTAAAGTTATTCTGTTCCGTTATTGCGGATGCGGTTTTGGAAGGAAAAGGCATTGAAAATAAACAGGAAGACGGTGCAACCGAAGCTCAGGTTCAGGAAGAGGTAAAAGAAACTGAAAAAGCTGCAGAAGAAAAATCAGAAGAAGTTAAAGGAGAATAATTATGTCAGCTATTGAACTTATAACAAAATTAAGAGAAATGACCGGTGCCGGAATAAAAGATTGTAACAATGCATTGAAAGAAGCAAATAACGATATAGAAAAAGCGGTTGTAATTTTAAGAGAAAAAGGAATTGCATCTGCAGTTAAAAGAGCAGACAGAGCGGCAAAACAAGGCATAGTGGTTGCCAAAATAAGTGCCGATAAAAAAAGCGGAGTTTTATTGGAATTAAATTGTGAAACCGATTTTGTTGCAAGAACCGATAAGTTTAAAGCACTTGCGGACAGTTTGGCAACATTTGTTGCGAATTCATCGTCAGCCGATAATATTTTGGAACAAAAATTTGATGATACAAGAACGGTACAGGATTTAATAAAAGAATCAATAGGAACGATAGGTGAAAATATAGTTTTAAAAAGAACCGCTAAATTTTCATCCAATGGTGTAGTAAGTTCTTATATTCACATGAATAATTCTTTAGGTGTTTTGGTTGATTTTGAATGCTCTCAAGAAGTTGCAAATACCGAGGATTTTCAAAATCTTTCAAAAGAAATTGCAATGCAAATTGCCGCCGTATGTCCTTTATATGTAACAAGAGACCAGGTACCTGCCGAAGAAGTTAATAAAGAAAAAGAAATATATGTAAAACAACTGCAGGAAGAAGGTAAACCCGCAAACATAATCGATAAAATTGTTTTAGGAAAATTAAATAAATTTTATTCTCAAATTTGTTTGATGGAACAACCTTATATGAGAGAAGAAAAAGAAACAATTAAAAATGTTGTTGCAAAAGTTAATAAAGATATTGTTATTAAACAATTTGCAAGGTTTAAAATAGGTGAATAAAATTGAAAGCAAAAAGAATTTTGCTGAAGTTATCCGGTGAAACTTTATCATCCGGCACTACCCCGGTAGATTGTGACGGGGTTGCAAAAATTGCAACCGAAATAAAATCCGCAATAACTTCAAATACCGAGCTTGCAATAGTTGTGGGTGCAGGCAATATTTGGAGAGGGGCTAATAAAAATATAGACAGAGTTCCCGCAGATAAAATGGGAATGCTTGCTACGGTAATAAATGCTTTTGCCATAAGTCAAACCTTAAATACTTACGGTTTAAAATCCGTTGTGCTTTCGGCAAGTCCGGTAACTGGTTTTTGTGAAGTTTTCTCTCAGGAAAGAGCGGATTATTATTTAAGCAAAAAATATATTGTTGTTTTTGCCGGCGGAACGGGGAATCCTTTTTTTACAACCGATACTACAGCGGCCTTAAGAGCAGCCGAAATAAAAGCTGATATAGTTTTAAAAGCCACTCAGGTTGACGGTATTTACACGGATGACCCGAAAAAAAATTCATCGGCAAAGAAATATGATAAAATATCTTATGTTGAAGCGATAGATAAAAAATTGAAAATTATGGATATAACCGCTTTTCAAATTTGTATGGAAAATAAAATTCCTATTTATGTATTTGATTTTCATAAAAAAGGCAATTTGAAAAAAGTTTTAAAAGATAACAAAAAAATAGGAACGTTAGTTTATTAAAGTTTGTTGGAGGATATTATGTTACCGAAAGAGCTTTTAGCATCCGGCGAAGAAGCAATGAAAAAGACAATAGAAAAAATGAAATTTGATTTTTCAACAATTAGAACCGGTAGAGCAAACCCTGCGGTATTAGATACACTTAAAGTTGAAAGTTACGGTTCGTTAATGGCGTTAAATCAACTTGCCGGTGTAAGTGTTCCCGATGCAAAAACACTTGAAATAAGACCTTGGGATTTGTCCCAGTTAGGTGCAATAGAAAAAGCAATATTAAAATCGGATTTGGGACTGACTCCGGTTAATGACGGAAAACTTATAAGAATAACAATTCCGGCTTTAACCGAAGAAAGAAGAAAAGAAATTATAAAAACCGTTAATAAAATGTCTGAAGATTACAAAGTTGCAATTCGTAATGAAAGAAGACACATTGTTGACGGTATAAAAAAAGCCGAAAAAGATAAATTAATAACGGAAGACGATAAAAAAAAATATGAAGTTGAATCTCAAAAATTGACGGACAATTATATAAAAAAAATAGAAGATGTTGTTTCGGCAAAAGAACAAGATCTTATGAAAATTTAATTAAGGAGGATAAGTTGAAATGGCTTATTCAATAGACAAAGAAAAATGCGTAGGTTGCGGTGCTTGTGCATCAAATTGTCCTGCAACTGCAATAAATCAGGACAGTGATTCAAAATATGTTATAGGTGATGCTTGTGTAGAATGCGGTGCATGCGAATCAACATGCCCTGTTTCTGCAATATCACAAAAGAATTAAAAAAGTGCCTTTGAAAGATAAAATAAATTTTTCTTTAATGCCTAAGCATGTTGCAATCATAATGGATGGCAACGGCAGATGGGCTAAGAAAAGACTTTTACCGAGAATTATAGGGCATACCAATGGGGTTAAAACCGTTAAGAATATTGTTGAACTTTCAAGGAAGCTCAATATTCGGGTTTTAACCCTATATGCTTTTTCTACGGAGAATTGGACTCGCCCGGAAGAAGAAGTAAAGGGGTTAATGTCTTTATTAAAAAAATATCTTAAGAATGAATTGGAAAATATGAAAAATAATAATATTTCATTTAAGATATTGGGAGATATTTCAAAGTTTTCGCAAGATATTCAAAATGAAATAAATAATGCAATTGAACAAACAAAAACAAATAACGGATTAATTTTTAATTTGGCTTTAAATTACGGTTCAAGACAAGAAATTTTAAGGGCATTTAAAATTTTAATAGAAAAAAATATTACAAATCCTTCAATTCAGGATATTTCAAATGCTTTATATACGGCAGGTTTGCCGGACCCTGATTTGCTTATAAGAACATCGGGGGAAATAAGAATATCTAATTTTTTATTATGGCAATTGGCATATACCGAGATATATATAACCGATGTTTTATGGCCTGATTTTTCCGAAGAAGAGTTTTATAAAGCAATAATAAACTTTCAAAAAAGAGATAGAAGGTTCGGCGGAATTAAAGAAGATAAATAAATTAAATTGGAGTATTTTATGTTGGTACAAAGAATATTAACGGCTTTAGCGGGTATTCCGATAGTTTTTTTATGTATATATTATGGCGGAATAAGTTTCTTTTTAATGTTTTTTTTAATTATATTATTTGCCGTTTGGGAATATTTTTCAATCTGTAAAAAATATAATCCGTTAAATATTTTAGGAACGGTTATAGCATGCTTGTTTTATTTATCTTTATATTTTAACTTTTATACAAGAGAATTTATTATATTATCTATACTGTTAATATTTTTGGTTTTAATGATAAAAAATAAAATAACAAATATATCCGGTTCGATATCAGTAACATGTTTTGGAACATTGTTTATACCGTGGACACTTTATCACATGGTTTTGATAAGAGATATTCCGGATGACGGAATAAAATATATTGTGTTTTTGTTTGTAAATATTTGGCTTTTGGATACGGGGGCATATTTTGTAGGTAAAAAATTCGGTAAATATAAATTGGCAAAAAACATAAGCCCTAAAAAAACAATTGAAGGTGCCGTTGCCGGTGTCATAACAAGTATAATTGTTTCTTTATTATGCAGAATTATTTTTATGAAAGATATAATTTCATTAAACGAAGCAATTTTATTTGCTGTTGTAATTTCGGCAGTAGGGCAATTTTCGGATTTAGCGGAATCAATATTTAAAAGAGATGCCGATATAAAAGATTCCGGAAATATTCTTCCCGGACACGGCGGAATGTTAGACAGGTTTGATTCTTATCTTTTTGCAGCACCTGTTTTTTATTACTTAATAGTTTTATTAAAAAATTTCAATTAAATGTCAATCTTTACGGATTGCCTTAAATCATCGGTTTTATTATGAATATTTTAAAAAAATATCAAATTTTTTTATTGATATTTTTAGCTTATATTATAGTT
>NZ_CACWEU010000030.1:0-4859 GCF_902760015.1 Candidatus Ruminimicrobium bovinum | reverse complement strand
TTTTCAATTAAAGATAATTATTTTAAACAGAATGAGCCATATTTGATACAAAATATTTTAAAGAGGTTTTCCAATCCGGAATATTTACATTTAATTGTTCCGATATTTTTTTGTTTGACATTACCGAATATAAAGGCCTAACTGCTTTTGTAGGAAAACTTGACATTGGAACAGGTTTTATTTCAACCGGAATTTTCATATTTTTGATAAATTCCAAAGCTAATTCATATCTTGAAGCACTTCCTGAATTAGGAAGATGATATAAACCGGTTAAGTTTTTATCTGTTGCCATAAGGACATATTTTACAACATCAAAAGCAAACGTAGGAACAGATATTTCATCACAGGAAACATTTATGGTTTTGAATTTTTTTGTCCAACCGGATAATTTATAAAGAAAATTTTGCTTACCGTTTCCTATTAACCAACTTAATCTGAATATTAAGGAATTATTATATTTTAATGCTTCAGTTTCACCTTCCAATTTACTTTGTCCGTAATCATTTAAAGGATTTGTCTTATCGGTCTCAATATAAGGGCATTGTTTTTTACCGTCAAAAACATAATCCGTACTGAAATGAATAAATTTTGCATTTGTTATTTTTGCCTGTTCTGCCAAATAAGCAACGGCATCTCTGTTTATAAGATATGATAAATTTTTATTTAAAGACGAATTTTCAACATCAGTATATGCGGAACAATTTAAAATAATATCCGGCTTATATGAAGAAACAACCGTCTCTATATTTTTTTTATTTGTAACATCAAATTCTTTTTCGTTCGGAGCTAAGAAATTTATATTTCTTTTTTCAAATTCCAAAATAAATTCCTTTGCCAATTGTCCCGAACCGCCGGCAATCAAAATTTTCATTTAAATATATCCTTGTTTGTTTGTATATATTCAAAATTATATTCGGCTTCAGCAAACGGCAAATGTTTTAAATCTTTTGCAGATATTATAGGATTTTTACATGACCATGTTATATTTAAAGTTTTATCGTTATACATAATTCCTCTTTCGTTTTCCGGGGAATATATATTTGAACAAAAATATTCAAAATCAACGGTATCCGATAAAACCTCAAAACCATGTGCAAAACCTTCGGGAATATATAACATACTTTCTTTATTTGAATTTAAAATAACACCTACCCATTTGGCAAATGTAGGAGACCCCTTTCTCAAGTCAACGGCAACATCAAAAATAGCGCCGGAAACAACTCTTATTAACTTTGCCTGTGCAAAAGGTGCTAATTGATAATGAAGTCCTCTTAAAACACCTTTCGTCGAATGAGAAAAATTTATCTGTTTTATATTAATATTTATCCCGAAATTTTTAAAATCTGTAAGTTTAAAAACTTCTTCAAAAAAACCTCTGTCATCTTTAAATTTAACAGGCTCTATTTGAATAACATCTTTTATTGCTAATTTATTAAATTTAAAAGGCATTTTTTTCTCCGGTAAAATTTCCATGTCATTTTTAATACTATATTTCCATACTTCTCAAGTTTATCAAAAACTATTTTTTAATTTTTATAATAATAACAATCACCGGTATACAAAGTTGAAGTAATTCCGTTTTCAATTACGGTTAAATCTCCGCAAACCAATTTTAATTTTAACGTATTACCTATTCTTGAAAAAGCAAAAATACTACCTTGTGACATTTCCGTAGCACTATACTTATTTAACGTTACACCAATTTTACCTTCTTTGGAAGAATCCAAATTATAAACTAAAATTTCTCCCGTAACAGGATCTTTGGCTATTAGAAGGCCTTGTCCCTGTTTTAAAATAAAATCGGAATTAAATATCGATATCACAGCCATTCCGGTAGAAATTATCTTTGAACCGTATAATAATTCCGGAACATCTTCACTGTCATAATATCGTTGAACATCATCTTCCTGAACGGAAATATCAAGTCTTTGAGTAAAAAATTTTACGAAAAAGTCATTTTGTGCATATATCGTATTCACAAAAAACAATATCGAACATACCATCAATATTTTCTTTATCATAAAATTTACCCCAATATTACTTTAACTTTATGCAAACCGCCGTTAAAAGGTTTTATTATATTGCCTTCTATTTTTTTACCGTCAACAAAAATTTCTTTTACATGACTGTTTTTCTTCAACTGAGAATTTTCAAAATTAATATCATATTGTGCTTTTCTGAATTTTATAAATAAACCGCATTTTTTAAATTCTTTTGTTGCAGGTAAATGAGGGTCTATCAACAGGCCTTCAAAAACGCCCTTTACTCCAAAAAAGAAATTTTGAAAAGCATATCTTGTCCATGCACAAGAACCGGTTAAAACAGGATATTCTCCTCTTCCGGCAATATTAGGATTATCATCGGATACATAATATTCCGGTATCCAGGGACCTGTTCTTATTATTTCATGTTCATGATTTAACGGATTGATACCGGAAAAAACTTTATATGCCAAATCAGGCATACCTTGTTTTATTAAAGCCCAAACAAAAAACAAATTTGCATGAGAAAACACGGCATTATTTTCTTTTGTTCCGGCAGCAAAACCGGTTATTCTTCCTATTGTTTTATTAAATTTATTATATGCGGGATAATTTAATTTCAAAGCACCGACTTTTTTATCAAACAAAAATTTAAACACCGAATCTATTACTTTTTGTTCGGCATTTATTTTCTTAGCTCCGCCTGAAACCAAGCTCCAAGTTTGCGGCATTAACATCATTTCAAAATCATTTGATGTAGGATTTTTTTTATTTAATGCCGACTTATTCCAAATTGTATCAACAGGTTTACCGTCGGCAAAAATATAGCCGCTGTAATAATGACCGTTCCATGCCTTTTTATTTGCATTGTCTATAACAAGTTGTGCTTTTGTTCTTAAATCGTTTAATATTTTTGAAATTTTTACTTTAACTTTTTTACCGGAAATTGCATTGTTTACTTTATTTAAATATCTCGCCAAAATTTCCTGTCTTTTTTTTGCAGGAATATCTTTAGGTTTATCAAATGTTTCTATAAGTTCGGCCAATTCGGAAAAAACTTCTATTTCTTTAACATTTAAAACGGTTGCATTTTTTTCAAGCAAATCGGCAATTTCATTACAATTTTGAGCCAATGCAAAAGAAAAAGTTACATTTTCACCTTTTACCTGGTCAACGGCATCGTTCCAATCGGCTCTTTTCTGTTTTAAAAGGTTATTGTTTCCTACATCATAAAACATAGTTTCCAACTGAACAAGCAAATGTTCAATAACAGTTCCCGTATATTTTTTACCGTTTACCGTTTTTTGTGTTTCAATATAACCTTTTTTCCACTTATCGTTTTTAGTTTCCCCTCTGTTTTGATAACAATCCTTAAAATAACCTATACCGTCTCTAAATAAAAATTTTTCGTCACCTAAAAAATTTGCAAGTATCATAACGGTTTGTGCCGTCCAATAAGGATGGTCACACCATAAACCGTTTACTTCGTCACTGCCGAATTCTTTTGTCCTTGCAAAAAATCTCGTGGCATTTGTTCCGTCAAGTCTTATGCCCTCAAGCGTTTTCATTGTCCTTTCTTCAAGCCCTTGCGGGTCGATAACGGTTGCCGCCATCATATCCTGCCAAAAATCTCTCCAACCGGCAAAATCCGAACCGTAATCGGTTTGTGGGTGAGCGGTATTACCGAACCAATATCTCATTGACAGTTGATAACACCACCAATTATTCCATAAGTTATCGAATTCTTTGTTTGAAGTTGTTATTTTTACTCTTGAAGTTCTTTCCTGCCAATATTTATTTAAATCTTCAAATGCTTTAACGGCATTTTTATAAGAATATTTTTTTATTAATTTATCCGCTTCTTTACTTCCGTTAAAAGCTATTCCGTTTATTACAACAAAACGGACTGTTTTTCCTGCAGGAATTTTTATTTTTTTAAATTCTATCGCACCAACCGCCTCTTTACCGAAACATTGTTTTTGAGGTGCAATATCATTTAATATTGAATCCGGTTTTAACCACATATTGTTAGGACCTAAAAAAGTTTCTCTGTCGGAATAAAAACGATTTCCTTTTTTACCGTTTTGAGTTTCGGCACTCATAAAATAACAAATATTACTTGAATCGGTAGAACCTTCTATCCATTCAAGACCAGGTAAAATTTTAATACTGTTTTTTACTTCACTTTTATTATAAAGTCTTACTACATCTCTGTGATATTCAACATAAGCTCTGCTTCCTCCGTAAATCGGAACCGTCGGAATAAAATCTATAACTTTATCTTTTTTTGAATTGTTTGTTATATTAACAAGCCAAATTTCCGCCATTTCTTCCAAAGGAACAAAGATTGTAGTTTTTACATCTAAATTTAATTTTTTTGAAGAGCCGTAAAAATTAACATATCCAAGTCCCATTTCATATTTAGGGTTAGAAGTTTGCTTGTCGGTCAAATCATAATTATTAACAAGCCAGGTTTGATTTCCTTCCCTTATCCAAATAAACCTTGCCTGTCCTTTAGGAAAGTTAGGACCGTCAAATTCCCCGAACATTCTTGTATAATCAAATCCGGAAAAACCTCTTAAAAAATTATCACATATTGAAAAATATTTAGGACAGTTTGCTATCATGTGAATTAAAGGTTGTTTCAAACTTCTTGCATCACTGACAACACACTGTCCCTGTTTATCATAAGCCCATAAATTTTTCATTTTATTGCTCCAAAGTAAATTATAGATACTCGGATATTTTATCAAATATATTTTTGTTTATCAAAAATTTACGGAACCAACTTTTATCTTTTAATAAATATTTCTATTCTGTTATTTTTATTTCTGCCTTCTTTGGTTGTATTTTCCGCTATCTGTTTCTTTGAACCGT
>NZ_CACWEU010000029.1:0-3087 GCF_902760015.1 Candidatus Ruminimicrobium bovinum | reverse complement strand
TATTAATTTTGCGGATAAAAACATTAACTGTGATATTGATACCAACAGAGTTGTCAATCCTAAAAATTTCCCGCAAGAAATAATATGTAAAGAAATAACGGAACTTATTAAATGAAAAAGTATAATATATTAATTTCCAACGACGACGGTATAAAAGGTGACGGTTTAAAAAGTTTAATAAAAAACATCGCTAAACATGCAAATGTTTATGTTGTTGTTCCGAAACACGAAATGTCAGGTATGAGCCAATCGATACATTTAAAAAAATATCTTAAATTGGAAAAAGTTAAAAATAATATTTTTACTTTGGAAGGAGGAACACCTACCGATTGCGTAAAATACGCATTATATTCTTTTTTTAAAGATAAAATAGATTTGGTTATATCCGGAATAAACAATTGTGCAAACCTTGCACAGGATGTGGTTTATTCGGGAACCGTTGCAGCAGCCCGTGAAGGAGCATATTTGGGAATACCTTCAATTGCAGTGTCAATAACGGATGAAAGTAAAAATTATTATGAATATGCCGCACAAGCAACTTTAAAAATAGCGCTTCAAGTGTTAAAAAATGAAAAAAAAGGACGTCCCGCAGTATGTTTAAATATTAATATCCCGCCGAATTTTAAAGGCATAAAAATTGCACCGCTGGGAATAAGATGTTATGACGAAACAATAGTTGAAAAGAAAACAAAAAAAGGAAGTTATTATAAACTTGCAGGACGATTTATATCGGGTAAAAAAAATAAAAATTCCGATATCGATGCCGTAGAGCAGGGTTACATATCCGTAACGCCTTTAAATTTAGACCAAACACATTTTGATAAAATAAAAAATTACAAAAAAATTTTATTCGATAAGATTTTATAATGATTTAAAAAAACAGACCGAAACATGTAAAAGAATTTCAATTTTTAAGCATTAAAAAGAGTTTTAATAATGAAAAACAAATTTGAATTGGTATCGGACTTTAAACCTTCCGGCGATCAACCGCAGGCAATAAATGAGCTTTGTAAAAATATAACGGACGGAAAAAAATCTCAGGTATTATTGGGTGTTACGGGTTCGGGTAAAACATTTGTAATTGCAAATGTAATACAAAAATTACAAAGGCCTGCACTTATAATATCACCTAACAAAATTTTAGCTGCACAGTTATACAGTGAATTTAAAGCTTTTTTCCCGAAAAATGCCGTCGAATATTTCATATCTTATTATGATTACTACCAACCTGAAGCTTATATTCCGGCAACCGATACTTATATAGAAAAAGATTCATCAATAAACGAACATATAGACAGATTAAGATTAAAAGCCACAACATCACTTCTTGAAAGAAACGACGTAATAGTAGTTGCTTCAGTATCAAGCATTTATAATTTAGGTGCACCTGAAGATTATCAAAATATGTGTGTTAAAATAGAAGTTAACGAAAATATAACAAGAGAAACTCTTATTAAAAATTTAATTTCAATACATTACGAACGAAATGAAGTTGATTTTATCAGAGGGAAATTCAGAGTTAAAGGCGATACAGTTGAAATTTTTCCGGCTTATCTTGAAACGGCATTAAAAGTTGAATTTTTCGGCAATGAAATAGATTCGATAAAAGAATTTAATCCTTTAACGGGGCAAATTTTAAACAAGAAAAATTTGGTATTTATTTATCCGGCAAAACATTTTGTTACTACCGGAGAAAAAATAAATTTGGCTGTAAAAGATATAGAAAAAGAATTAAAAGAACAAGTGTCACGTTTTAAAGCGGAAGGCAAATTACTTGAAGCACAACGCCTTTTACAGAGAACAAAATACGATATGGAAATGTTAAAAGAGACAGGTTTTTGTAGCGGCGTTGAAAATTATTCAAGACATTTGTCTCAAAGGCCTGCAGGTTCCCGCCCAACAACATTGATTGATTATTTTCTTTTAAACGACCAAACAAAAGATTTTTTATTAATAGCCGATGAATCACATATAACCTTACCTCAGATACGCGGTATGTATGAAGGCGACAGAAGCAGAAAACAAACTCTTGTTAATTTCGGTTTCAGGTTGCCTTCGGCACTTGATAACAGACCGTTAAAATTTAATGAATTTGAATCTTTGATAAAACAAAGTGTTATGGTTTCGGCAACTCCGGGTAAATATGAATTGGACAATGCAAAAAACAACGTGGTTGAACTTATTATTCGTCCTACGGGACTTGTTGACCCGGAAATAGAAATACGTCCTATAGACGGACAAATTGAAGATATGATAGGGGAAATAAAAAAAGTTATTGCAAAAAAACACAGAGTATTGATTACAACTTTAACTAAAAGGATGTCTGAAGATTTAACCGCATATTTAAAAGATAAAGGTTTTGCCGTTGAATATATGCATTCCGAAATAGAAGCATTAAAAAGGATTGAAATTATAAGGGATTTAAGACTCGGCAAATTTGATATTTTAGTCGGTATAAACCTTTTAAGAGAAGGTCTTGATTTGCCGGAGGTTGCATTGGTTGTAATACTTGATGCGGATAAAGAAGGTTTTTTAAGGTCGGAACAAACACTTATTCAAACTTGCGGAAGAACGGCAAGAAATGTTGAAGGTAAAGTAATTTTTTATGCCGATAAAATGACGGGGTCGATGAAATCGGCAATAAAAGAAATGCAAAGAAGAAGAAAAAAGCAAATTGAATACAACAAAAAAAACAATATTACTCCCAAAACAATTATAAAGGCAATAAATAAACTTGAAGAATTTGAAGTTCAAACAAAGCAGGAAACGGTTCGCACTTGGACCGCGGAATTGAACGAGGAATACATTTCATCAGGAAAAATCGAAGACATAATAACTTCTCTACAAAAACAAATGAAAGAAGCTGCCGAAGTTTTGGATTTTGAAACAGCCGCAATTTTAAGAGATAAAATTAACGAAATAAAGCAAATGAAAGCAAAAAAACAATAAATCAGTTGCTGTTGTTGTAAACAAACAAAAAAATATCTTTGCGATTTGTTTCAAATATTTTGTATAATTAAAAAAGTATTTTTTATATAAAAAAGTTAAGAAGGATAAAAATGTTTAATTATTTATTTAAGTTATTTT
>NZ_CACWEU010000028.1:0-2610 GCF_902760015.1 Candidatus Ruminimicrobium bovinum | reverse complement strand
GTTGACAGGTTTATTTGGGGAAAAGTTTCAAGAATTTCTCCGGAAGCTCCCGTTCCGGTTGTTGAAGTAAAAAATGAAACCGAAACTTTAGGCGGCGCAGGTAATGTTGCAAGTAATATTGCATCTTTAGGTGCGAAGGCATATATTGTTACTGTTGTAGGTGATGACCTTAACGGTTTGCACATGAAAAAAATGCTTGAAGATAAAAAAATCAATACTAATTATATCGTTGTGGATAAACAAAGACCTACAACTTTAAAAACAAGAATAATTGCATCCAATCAACAGGTAGTTAGAGTCGATAAAGAAATTAAAGGTGCTTTTTCAGGTAAAACCGAAGAAAATATTTTAAAAAGTATTGATGATGTTATGAAGAAAATTGACGGAGTTATAATTTCCGATTATGCAAAGGGTATTGTAACTGAAAAAGTTCTAAAAAAAATTATAACTTTTGCAAAAAAGAAGAAAATTCCCGTAACCGTTGATCCTAAAGTTGAAAATTTTAAAAAATATAAAAACATAACTTGTATGACACCTAATACGAAAGAAGCAATAGAAGGAATGAATGCTCAGCATCAGGGTATAAAAACCGATGCCGATATAGCAAATCTCGGTAAAAAAATATTGAAATTATTGCGGTCGGATTCCGTTCTTATTACAAGAGGTGAAAAAGGTATGACTGTAATAGAAAAAAATAAAATTACACATATTCCTACAAGAGCAAAAGAAGTTTACGATGTTACCGGTGCCGGTGATACGGTTATTGCAACAATGACACTTGCATTAGCGGCAAAATGGAAACTTGTAGAAGCTGCCGAAATTGCAAATTTTGCAGCCGGTGTGGTAGTAGGTAAAGTTGGAACCGCAACGGTTACAATAGATGAAATTATAAAAACTATAAAAGTATTTAATAAAAAGTAAATTAAAATATCCGTTTTATTTTGATTTTTTATTCAATAAGTGATAAAATCAAAAGATATGCGGATATGGCGGAATTGGCAGACGCGTACGGCTTAGGACCGTATACCGTAAGGTGTGTGGGTTCAACTCCCTCTATCCGCAGGTTAAAATGTATATATGGAGGTCATTGTTTAATATGATGAAGTATTTTTTATTGATTTCATTTGTGTGTTTCGGTTTAGTTGCCTGTGAACAGGTAAGTATGGATAAAGCTGTTGAGTATCAAAACAAGGGTATGTATAACAAAGCTATCCATAATTATTCCGAACTTATAAAAAAAGGAAAAGATGTTGCTCAAGCTCAAAAAAACTTGGCTGATATTTATTTGGAGATGGGAAAAATAAAAGAAGCTTTTGATAGTTTTAAAGCTTCATTAAATATTACCCCTTCATTTGCATTGGATGAAATTATAACTTTAACGTCAAGCGGTAATAAAGAAATAAGAGAACAAGCTATAAAAACTTTAACTGAAATATCAAATGAAAATACAAAAAAAGATATATTGGACAGATTAGTTCAAAAACTGAATTCTAATGAGTTTCATGATAAGGTTGATGCGCTTGAAGCCATATTTGCATTTTCAAAGGATGCTGCCGGTATCAGTGATGAAATATTAGCTGTTTTTGATAAAGAAAAACCGGTTATTCAAAATAAAATATTAGCGGAGTTGTTTAAAATTACGGGTGAAAGCAATTCTCAAAAAATAATTGATAAGTTAGAAATGATAATACAAGATACGGAAGAAAATATGCTAATAAGAGTTTCTGCCGTTGATTGTCTTGCTAATATGAAATCGAAAAAATCTTTAACAAAACTTATAAATTTAACAAAAGAAAATTCCGCAATTTCTTCTTCCGCTAAATCGGCTATCGAAAAAATAGGATTACCGTCAAGAGAACAGGTTACGGAATTTGTTCCGTATTTACAAGACCCGAGTTCTTCCGTAAGATTAATAGTATTAAAAATATTTTCAGATATGAAATCCGAAGCAAATGATACCGTTCCGGATATAATATTACTTTTAAAAGATAAAAATAAAGCGGTTAAAGATGCTGCAAAAGCAGCATTGGAAAATATAGGTGTTGCTTCCCAAAATGCACTTGAGGGGTTAAGCTCTTTGTTGGATAATAAAGATGTTGATATTAAACTTAGAGCATTGAATGAAATTGTTGAGATGAATGCCGTTAATCAAGTAATAGATAAAGTAAGACAATTACAGCAGGATCCGAATAAAGAAGTTAGAAAATATGCTCAACAGGTTATAGAATCCTAAATAACAAAAAATAAAATTATATACAGGTTTAAATTTATAATTTAAGATTATAAATTTGCAGTAGTTTTTTATGAAAATATTTATAATCAAAAATTTAAAATACATTTCTTTATTTTGCACGATTGCCGTTATGGTTGCAATTTTCCTTTTTTCCGCGCAATCTGCACAACAATCAAGTAAACTCAGCGGCAGAATTGTAACGGTAGTATTAAGAATTGTTATGCCAAATTATGATAAGTTGCCGTTTTTGGAAAGACAAAAAATAAAAGATAAAGTAAGTTATATAGTAAGAAAAACAGCTCATTTTACGGAGTTTGCTGCACTCGGATTTTTTTTAATATTGTATTTGTTGTCTTTATATGAGCATTTTAATTTAT
>NZ_CACWEU010000027.1:0-2702 GCF_902760015.1 Candidatus Ruminimicrobium bovinum | reverse complement strand
ATTTAAGATTTCTGTTTTCTTTTTGTCATTCTTTATATTTTCGGTTAACCATTTTGTGCTTACATCACCGTAAGCTCCTTCCAAATATACATTGGTTACTCCGTATTTCTTATCAAACATTTCTATTATGTTACTGATATTCTTCTGTACTTGCGGATGGCAATGTAAATCCTGTATATTTATTATTACTCTGTCGGTTCCTGCAAAGTGGCTTTTGGTTATTTTTCCGTAACTGTAGGGCAATATAAAATCCGTAAATATTTGTTTGTATTGTGTTGCATCTACCGTCGGCATTGCAGCTACCGCTACTGCATCGCGACAGACCGAGGACATAAAAAAGCAAACAATTACAAAAATTGCAAGCATTTTTTGTAGCTGAGTAGCTGAGAAGCTGAAAAGCTGAAAAGTTTTCAAATTAGTAATTAACGACGATAAATTTTTTAATATTTTCATAATGCCCCCTAAAAAGGAAAACCGACTTGCAATTACTACTATGCAAGCCGGTTTAATATTCTATATTTTTTATTTAATATTACTGCTATTGTATCTTTTATTCTTACTACCAATATAGCAAACAATACAAAAAATAATATTCCCATATTTGTTGCTATGTTACTGAAGTTTACTCCAATATTTCTACAAACATCGTATAGTTTATTTTTACTTTCATAAATTAAATATGACAAATTTAAATTTAATGTTTCAATTTGACTGCTTGTGCCGGTTTGTATTATTATTGCATTATCTGCCGATGTATTTACCGGAGTTGATGATTCGCCATCCTTTTGTTGAGTTTTTTGCTTTGATAACTGAGCTTCCGCCAATGTTGATATATTAAAATTACTTAAAATAGAATTTACTACCGACATTACTACATTTGAATACTTGTCGTAAAAATTTGTTTGAACAGTATTTACAACACAGCTTAATGCCGATATAAAACTACTTCTTATTTCCTGACTTTTGGGAATAAAAATATTAAACAATAAAACACTCATCAAAAATATACTTAGTATTTTTTTGAGACATATCGACGACGAATTATTAATATTTACAAATTCAAATACTTTCATTACATCATAATTATAGCATATTTTTATTAGATGTCAATGTTTTAATTGTAAAAAAAATGTGAAAAATTATAAAAAATTTGATTTGCAATTTTTGTAGCTGAAAAGCTGAAAACAGCGATGTATAATTTACAATATAGAATGTATAATTAACAGCAAGCGGCAAACAACAATAACGGCACGGGATTGATATTTTGGTTATTTTTTCATATTATCATATATAATAATGTAATAAAACGGAGATAATAATATGAAAAAAGTGTTATTTATTATTGCTTTTATATTCTTTTTCAATGATTTATTTGCAGGGCTTTCGGTAGACCCGGCAGTAACAAATGTTAAAATAAAGCCATCCAAACAGTATAAAGGAGAATACAGCGTAACAAATACTTATACAAAACCGATTGATATAACAATTGAAATTGAAGATTGGAATAGTTTTAACGGTAATGAAGGTTTAACCGTTCAAGATTGGTTTCAAATTGAAAACACGGCTTATGCACTTGCCGCAGGGCAAACAATTACAATACCTTACACGGTTTCAATAAAAGATAACTTAAAAGGTTCAATATCTGCAAGACTTACATTTTTTGTAGATAAAAACAAACAAAATCTTATAGTGTCGGTATCCGTTCCGCTATATGTTACGGTTTCCGGAACGGAAATACTTGATTTTGATATTGAAAATATATCTTTATTTAATGAAAACGGAAATATTTTATTTAAAGCAGATATAATAAATAAAGGAAATATCCATATACGCCCAAGTTTTTATGCCGAAATATATGATTATAAAAAAGAAAAATTGATTAAAAAAGTAAACATTCCGGAAGAGTTGCCGGTTTATGCTCAAAAAACACGACAATTACAAAACAAATTATTTTCAAATACGGACTTACAAAAAGGAAAATACCACCTTGTATTGAAAACAAGAGCACTTACAAAAGAAATTACAAAAGAATTAACTTTTAAACTTTCGGAAGAAGGAACAATTACATTTAATACTTTATAAAATTTGTTCCTTTAACATAAGTTTTAATTCCTGTTCTATCTTATCGTCAATAGCCCCGAGTTTTTTTAGAATTTCTTTTGACATTACAAGTGCACCCGCACCTTCACCGGAAGAAACATTTTGTATTCCGCTTTTTCTTAACCTTTTTGCCTGGCTTAAGAAAGTTGTATGCGCAAGTATCCATACTCTCGGGTTTAAAGAAGATGCCACTTGTATTATTTCTTCAACAGGTGCCGACGGTGCCGAAACTATAAATGCTTCCGCCGTTTCAATACCTGCCCTTATTAAAATTTCGGTTTGTGTAGCATCACCGTAAATAGCACAAAGCCCTCCTTTCTTTTCTTTGTATATCGCACGCACTGTATCAACATTCATTTCAATAATAATTACATTTATACCGTTTTTAAGGAGAATACCGGTGATGGCCTTACCTACGGGGCCGTAGCCGACTACTATAACATTTTTTTCTTCTTTATTTATAATAACATCATTATTTACCGAAGCCCCTTGAAAATTTTTATATTTTGATAATTTTTTTAATAAAGAAGGAACCGTTTTATAAGTTATTGTATTTAAAGTAATTGATATTATTGAAACACAAATAATTGCAACACTTGCCT
>NZ_CACWEU010000026.1:0-7888 GCF_902760015.1 Candidatus Ruminimicrobium bovinum | reverse complement strand
CAAGTTTTATAGAATATATTCATTAAATATTTGTTATTAGGACTGTTTAAGATATAGTTACTTCCATAAGTTTTTATATATTTTCCTTTTAATTGAGGGAAAAACTTGTTTAAATTCTTATAAAAGAATTCTCTGTTACCGTCTCTTAAAGTTACCCCCATACTGAAACATATTATACCATAAACTTTTGCTTTTATACAATAATTTAAAATACCGGCTAAATTTTCTTTTGTATCATTTATAAACGGCAATATAGGTGTAAGCCAAACAATAGTTGGGATATTATTTTGATTAAGTATTTTTAATGTTTCAAATCTTTCTTTAGTGCTGCTTACATTAGGTTCTATTATTTTACAGAGTTGTTCATCAAAGGTTGTTAATGTCATTTGAATAACACATTTTGTTTTATTGTTTATTTCTTTTAGAATACCCAAATCTCTTAATATTAACGACGATTTTGTTATGAGCGTCACACCAAAACCGTATTTGTATATTAATTCCAATGTTTTTCTTGTACTTTGTATTTCTTTTTCCAACGGAATATACGGATCTGTCATAGAGCCCATACCTATCATGCACTTTTTTCTTTTACTTTTAAAAGTTTTTTCTAAAAGTTCTACAGCATTTGCTTTTATTTCAATATCTTCAAACTTATGCTGCATATTATAACAGTTACTTCTTGAATCGCAATATATGCAACCGTGAAGACAACCTCTGTAAAGGTTTATCCCGTTTTTTGCAGATAATATACTTTTTACGGTAACAAAATGCATAATAAGTCCTATTTATATAATTGTTTCATGTGAAACAAAAATACAATTTATAATGTATAATTTACAATGTATAATTAATGTATTTTTTTGCTTTGCAAAAAATCTAATTATTTATCAAAAATTCACAATGTGAATTTTTACCGACATTATATATATTACTTTCTGCACTATACATTAAAAATTATTCCGCTTTGCTTCCAATATTCGAATCTTATATTCTTCTAAGCTTCAAAATTGCTTTGTAATTTTTTATTATATTATTTTATATGCTAATTTCCTTTAATTCTGCAAGCACGAATATATGCATTCATAATTTTTTCCACTGAATAATTTGTCTCAATATAATCTTTAACACAGTATTTGTCAAGATTATTTGGTATATCTTTGATAAATTTTTCAAATTCGTTTCCAAAAATTTTAAGTTTATTGAGAACACAATTATATTCGGTTATAATTTTTACATTGTCCTTTGTAACAAATTGGGAAAAGGATGCATTTTTATGATTAGTTATAACAAAAGAAGGAATATTAAAAGAAGTTGCTTCAAGAATAACCTGTCCGACACCGGCAACAAATAAAATATTATTTAAATTTTTGCGTAAATATTGTATCGAATTTATTTGTCCTATAAAATTAATATCAACGTTTTTTGATTTGGCAAAATTTATGGCATCTTTAATGAATTGCACTTCTCCTGCTCCTGCAATATCTATACTGAATTTATAAATTTTACATAATGAAATCAAATTACGGACATGTTGTATTTTATCTTTTGAAAACCTTGAGATATATAAAATCTTTGTTTGCCCGGAATAATGCCAATTTTCATTTTGTATAGTTATGCAATTTGGAATTTTATAGATTTTATGTTGTAAATTTTTAAATTTTTTTAACCAATCTGTTGATACGGAAATAATACTGTCAAACCGTTTAATTTGTTTTTCCAATAAAAAATATTGCTGAGAATGAAATAAAATTCCTGTTCTTGATATTTTTTTTAGTTCATTTATTTGCTTTTTGCCGATATAAGCTAAAATTTCTGCAGATACGCTTTTTAATTGAAATTCAATATATTCGGGTTTTATTTTTTTTGTAATTTTTATAAAAAATTTTAAAGTTAAACTGTTTTCAAATGAAAATTTTATAAAAAAACAATTAGTAATAAGTCTAAATTTATTTTCTTTTGCTATAATGATGGGAACAAAATTGCGAGAAATTAAAAAGTCTATTGTTTTCTTAATCCTTGTTTCAACTCCGCCTGTTTCTTCTAAATCGCCGTCAATAACAAAAATAATTTTACGAAATTTTTCTTTTTTTGATTTTAAAACATAATCTTTTATTGTATTGATAGTTGCTTTGTTTTTGCTTAAATATCTTTTTATTTTACTGTAATTAATCGGATATAGGTATATATGTATGTATTCATTTAATATTAAAAAACATTTATGTAAATACTGTAATATAAAATTTTTTTTTAATTTTTCCACTAATATTTTATACATAGTTGTTTTTAATTGTTTACAGACTTCTTTGTTTAAGAATATAAATTTACTTCATTATAACGTATTTACCATAACAAACAAAGTTATAAAAAGTTTGTAATTATATTTGCAATTTTTTATTAAGTTCCTTGGCATATAATTTTATTTGTTGAATATCAATAATGTTATTATTTAATGTGTAGTAAGTATTGTTTTGGTACAACGGATCTTTTTTATATTTTTCATCAATTTTTTCCCAATCTTTTGTTAAGGGAATAGGGGAATATTCAGATAATGATACTTTTGCCCCTAAACTATGGACAAAATCTATTGATTTTTTAATATCTTCCAATTTTTGATATTTATGCCCTACCAATAAATATGATGTATATTCTCCCTTTTTATAACCGGCTTTTACTAAATTGTTTATGGCCGCTTCAAATAAATTATTATTTACTTTATTATCACTGTATTTTTGAAGTTCATTATTTGATGTTTCCAAACTTACCCTCGGGTTTATAAAATTTGTTTGAAACATAAGTTCGGCAAGTTCTTTATCAACATACCTTGCATGTAAACCGTTTGGAGTATGAAAATATATTTGTTTATTATCTTTTACATATTCTTTTAATAATATTTTTATATTATCATCTGCCTTATAAAATAATGCATCATCATAAAAAGCAATATTTTTAATATTGTTACCGATTAAATAATCTATTTCATGTTTAACAATTAAAGGGTGTTTTCTTTTAAATATACCGTTATTTAATATTTTTTGAGCACAATAAGAACAACTGAAAGGACAACCTAACCCTATTCTTGTTACTATATATTCTAACTTATTATATAAAGAATAATCCGGAATAGGCATCGTTTCAAAGTTAGCATTAATTATTACATCAATATTATATTTTTTAAATATATCATTGAAATTGTCTAAACTGCCACGAACAACATCGTCTATATTTTTAAGTGTTTTTGCATGTTCGTAGCATAAAGTTGCATAAATACCACCCAAAACTATAGGAGTTTTAGGGAAAATTTCTTTTAAGTTTTTTGCAACTTCAATAATACCTAAATACCAATAAGTCATAACGGAATTTATTATAATTAAATTCGGAACGGGTAACTTTTTAATATAATCGGTTGCCGTATTTTCCGGTATACCAAACCTATAATAATTTCTTTCTATGTTTTTGAAAATATAAGGTTTTTGAATTATTTGTTTAATATAATGCCCGCAACCGTATTTGTTTGATTCGGGACTTTTAATAAGAGGTGACAATCTGTCCATATAATCAAAAAATTGAACATTTATGTTTTGTTGTTTTAACATTGAGGATAAATAAAGCAGTGCTAAAGGTTTTGCCCATAAATCATAAGCGGCAAAGTCGTATATCGGGGGATTAACTAATAATATTTTAGTCATTTTTTGTTCTTAAATTAAGTGTTTCTTATTTTTTTGATTGCTAATTGATATTGTAAATTTTAAATTATAAACTGTTTTTTATGTTTCACGTGAAACATAAAGTTTTGAAAACGGATAATTTATTTTAAGTAATTTTTAGTATTACAAGAAGAGCTGTTAGAAAGTAATCCGAGGCAATAATAAGTATCATAGATACCATAACCGAACTTGTTGTTGCCCTTCCGACACCTTCAGCACCACCGGAACATTGAAAACCTTTGTGGCAGGCAACAATAACCAAAATTAATGCAAATACACATGATTTTATAAATCCGTGCCAAAAAGTAGAAACATCCATAACATTTAATATATCACTCATATAAACGGTTGAAGGAACATCCCAATTCATTGTAGTAACAACAAGTCCACCGTAAACACCAACTATATTTGCTATTGATGTAAGTAACGGAACCATTAATATACAAGCTATAAACCTTGGAACTGCAATATATTTTATAGGGTTTGTCCCTAATGTATACAAGGCATCTATCTGTTCGGTTACTTTCATTGTTCCTATTTCTGCCGTTATTGCAGCACCTACTCTGCCTGTTATAACAACCGCTGTTAAAACAGGACCTAATTCTTTAACTAAAGCATAAGCGGTAATCATACCTATATAAACTGGTTCGTTAAATAAATTTGAAGTTGCAGAACCTACCTGCAGTGCCAAAACCATTCCGGTAAAAAATGAAGTCAGTAAAATAATAGGAAATGATCTGTAACCGACTTCAAACATTTGTGATATTGTGTTTTTTATATTTATTTGACCTTTAAAAATATACACAAAAGTTTCTAAGGTTATTTCGGTTGCATGCCCCAAACCTAAAGCTACTTTATTAAAAATTTCAAAAACATAACTGATAGGATTAAAATTATTTTTTAAATTTTCCATAATTAACGGTTTATAATTTATCGGCTATAAAATTATAGTTGTCGAGTTGCATATACTTGTATAAATAAATTATTAGGTTTATTATACTATAATTCTTGGAACTCTTGTTGAAATAGCACATGTAATTTCATAATTGATTGTATTTTGCAATTTTGCAAGTTCTTCGGCTTTTATTGTTTGGCTGCCTTGTGTGCCTATTAAAACAACTTCATCACCGACGGAAACACCCTTTACACCGGTAACATCTATCATCATCATATCCATTGTAATTCTGCCTGCAATCGGGCAACGTTGCCCCCTGACCAAAACATCTGCCTTATTTGATAATACTCTGCTGTAACCGTCCGCATATCCTACCGGAATTACCGCGATAATTGAAGCTTTATTTGTTACAAAAGTTCTTCCGTAGCTTACACAAAAACCGGCGGAAACTTTTCTTAAGTTTATTATTCTTGCTTTCCATGATAAAACCGGTTTTAATTTTAATGCTTTTGAAACTACACGGTCAAAAGGTGTAAGCCCGTATAAACCTATTCCCGGGCGAACCATATCAAGATGTGTTTTTTTATCTGTCATCAATGCTGCCGTATTTGCAACGTGTGATATGAATTTTAAACCTAATTTTTTTGCATACTTTGCAATATCATTAAAAATATCAAGTTGGTTTTTTGTATAAGCGGGATTTGTATCCGAAACAGCAAAATGTGTAAACATTCCGCTCATTTTTATTTCCGGCATTTCGGCAATTTTTTCAATTATATGGTAGGCGTCTTGAGGGCTTACACCGAGCCGTCCCATACCGGTTTCTATTTTTAAATGAAATTCCAATCTTTTATCGAGTTTTTTTGCCAAACTTGCCAAAAACTGAATATCGTGTAAGTTTGATAAACTTGGAATTAAATCCCAATAAACGGCAACTTCCAAACCGTCACAAGGATAAACGGAACTTAACATTAAAAGATTTGTTTTTATTCCTGCTTTTCTATATTGAATTCCTTCTTCAACGGAAGATATTCCTATACCGTAAACACCTGCACGAACAGCTTCTTTTGCAAGTTCTGCTCCTCCGTGTCCGTAACCGTTAGCTTTTATAACGGGCAAAATTTTTGTGTCTTTTTTTAAACTTTCTTTAATTTTTTTTAAGTTGAAAAGAAAATCGCTTTTATCTATTTCAACCCAATTTTGACGGAAAAAAGTTAAACTTTTCTTTCTTGCAGATGGCGGTTGTTCCTTCATTACTTGTAGTCCTCCATTGGAGATTTATTAAAAAATTTTGTGAATTCACTTTCAAAAACCAAATTGACATTTCCTACCGGACCGTTTCTTTGTTTGCTTACAATTATTTGTGCTTCTCTTTTTTTATCTTCATCTTGATTTTCTTTATCTTTATCATAATAAATTTCTCTGTGCACAAAAGCAACTACGTCGGCATCCTGTTCAATTGCACCCGAACCTCTTAAATCCGAAAGTTGCGGCTTTTTGGAACCGGTTCTTTTTTCGTTTTCTCTGGATAATTGTGATAAAACAAGAACCGGTATTTGCAAATCTCTTGCAATTGCCTTTAATGACCTTGAAACTTCGGCAATAAGACTTGCTTCAGATTCGGATTTGTATTTTGAAGATGTGCCTATAAGTTGTAAATAATCTATAATTATCAAATCAAGTTTTTTACCTTTTGTTTCCAATTTTCTTGCAAGTTTTCTTGACGCTGCACGTAATTCGGTAATTGTTATATCGGATTTGTCCAAAATATGTATTTGAGAATTAACAAGTTTTTCGGCAGCATTTGTAAGTTTTGTCCAATCGTCGCTTGAAAATTGACCGCTTCTTAATTTCAGACCGTTTACTAATGCACAAGAAGCCAAAAACCTTTTCATTAACGATTCTTTTGACATTTCCAAAGAAAATATTGCGACGGTTCCTTTGTTGTTGATTGCAACGTTTTCGGCAATGTTTAATGCAAATGCCGTTTTACCCATGGAAGGCCTTCCGGCAAGTATTATAAGCTCGGAAGGTTGCAAACCTGATGTAAGTTTATCCAAATCATCAAAACCTGTTTTTAAGCCGGAAACATCCCGTTTATCCTGATGTAATTTTTCAAGTTCGGCAACGGTTTTTTTCATTAATTGTTTAGGCGTTTCAAAATCGGAAGTAATATTTTGTTTTGAAATGTTAAAAAGATTTTCTTGTGATTGGTCTAAAATTTCAACTGAAGGTTTTTTTTCTTCAAAAGCATCGGTTACCATTTTGGAGCCGATATTTACTATTTGCCTTAAAATGGATTTGTCTTTTATTATATCTGCATAATATTCAACATTTGCAGCAGTTTTTACTTTATCAATGAGACCGGCAAGATATCTGCTTCCGCCGGCCTCAATATACATTTTATTGTTTTTTAATCTTTCATTAACGGTAACAATTTCCACCGATTGTGTATCGCTTATTTCTCTTATTGCACCGAAAATTAACTTATGAACTTCTCTGTAAAAATCCTCTTCCTTAACCAAATCGAGTGCTTTTATAACCGCATCTCGTTCTATTAACATAGCCCCGATTAAAGCCATTTCAGCATCTATTGATTGAGGAGGTACTTTTTCTAAACTGTTAGCCATTGTTATTGTTTAGTTTTTGCTTTTTTCTTCAACTATATCAACTTCAACTTTAGCAACTACTTCAGGATGTAACCTGACATTTACGGATAATTTGCAAACTTCTTTAACAGGAGCCGGCAGCAAAATATCGTGTTTGTTTATATTAAAACCCTGTTCTGCAAAAATTTTTGATAAAGTAGCGGTTGTTATGGAACCGAAAATTTTACCGTTTTCACCTACTTTTACTTTTGTAGAGAAAGTTGCTTTTGATAATTTTTCCGCAACTTCTTTTGCAGCTGCAATTATCTCTTCTCTCTGTTTTTCCAATTTAACTTTTTCTCTTTCCCAAATTTTTAAATTTTGAGGAGTTGCTTCCATTGCAATTTTTTTAGGCAATAAAAAATTTCTTGCAAATCCTGCAGAAACTTCTTTTATCTGCCCTTGTCTTCCTACATTTGTTATATCTGCTCTTAAAATAACTTTCATTATATAATTCTCCCTTTTTAGTTAGCTGCAAAAGGCAATAAAGCCAACATTCTTGCTCTCTTAATAGCTTGGCAAAGTTCTCTTTGGTGCTTTGCGCAAGTTCCGGTAACGTTACCGGAAAGTATTTTCCCGCCTTCGGTAACAAAAGTTCTTAACAAACTTACATTTTTGTAATCTATTTCTATTTTATCGCT
>NZ_CACWEU010000025.1:0-28019 GCF_902760015.1 Candidatus Ruminimicrobium bovinum | reverse complement strand
CCGCAAGCTATACATTTGTCGTTTATAACGGATGCACTTCCAGATTGAATTTTTATTGCTTTTATGTGGCATTGCCTTATACATTTATAACAATCATTACATTCGTTTTTCAAAGTATATACAGGATATATTTTATCCATTATGTATAGTTCCTTTATATTTTTTTTAATATTTCACAAAGAATATCTGCGGTAACATTTTTATATTCTGTTTCGTCAACAATAATCCTCGGACCGTCGGAACACTTGTTTTTACACAACATTCCCACAACTTTTATTTTTGTATCGGAATTATGTTCCGATATATGTTTTTTTATAAGCTCAAGGTTTTCCGTATTACCTTTTGCAAAACAGGCACTGCCCATACATATTTTTAATTCTTTAGTCATCTTCCTTCTTATCAACCTCTTTTTCAATGTTATATTGATTTGTAAATTGAAGAAAATTTCCTATAAGATTTTCATTCCAAACTTTTATATCCTTCGGAACATCAAGTATACAAGGTGTAAAATTCCATATATTTTTTATACCTGCTCCGGCAAGATAATTTGCCGTTGCATTTGCCACCTCTTTAGGAACGGTAAGTATTGCAAAATTTACATTTAATCTTGAAGATAAATTTCCTATTTTTGTTAAAGAAAATACATCTTTGCCGCTTAAATTTGTTCCTATTTTTCTCGGATTGACATCAAACATTGCAACAATATTCAAACCGTAATCTTTAAAACTTTTATATTTTGCAAGTGCCAATCCCAAATTTCCGGCACCTACTATAAATACGTCTATAACTTGTTTGAACCCCAGTTTTTCTTCTATTGCTTTCTTTAATTTTTGTACTTCATAACCAACCCGAGATTTTCCTAAATCGTGAAAATTAAGAAATTTTAAATCTTTTCTTACAAGGGAATTATCTATTTTTAAAAGATCCGCAATTTTTTTACTTGAAATGTATTTTTCGTCTCCTCTTAAATCTTCAAGTATAAAATGATACAAAGATAAACGGTTTATAACTTTGTCGGGAATATTCATAAACAAGTTCCTTCTGTATAATTTTAATAAGGGCAGATTATGCCATAATCTGCCCTTACATCTTTGTAACTGTATTAAACAATACCGTTGTAAGCATTCAAGAATATCTGTTTAATTTCCGACATTAACGGATAAACAGGGTTTGCTCCCGTGCATTGGTCGTCGAATGCTCTTTCCACAAGTGTATCAAGGTTTTTCATAAAATCTTCTTCTTTTATACCGAATTCTTTTATGGATTTTGGTAAATTTATTTTTGTCATTAAATCGTCAACCGCTTTTATCAACCTTTCGGTTTTTTCGTCATCATTTTTTCCGCCAAGATCTAATTCGTCCGCAATTTGGGCATATTTCATTTTTGCATTAGGATATTTATATTGCGGAAAAATTGCCTGTTTTGTCGGTTTATCGTTAGCATTAAATTTTATAATTTGCCTTATTAAAAGTGCATTTGCAACACCGTGCGGAATATTATACATTGCACCCAATTTATGTGCCATTGAATGGCATAATCCTAAAAATGCATTTGCAAAAGCCATACCTGCAATTGTTGCCGCATAATGCATTTTTTCTCTTGCTTTGGGGTCGTTTTTACCTTCGTTATATGACCGCGGTAAATATTTGAATACAAGTTTTGTTGCTTCAAGTGCATTTGAATTTGTAAAGTTTGTCGCCATACATGAAACATAAGCTTCAAGTGAATGAACAAGTGCATCTATTCCCGAAGCGGCAGTAAGTCCTTTGGGCATACTGTCAACAAAGTTAGGGTCAACAATTGCCATATTTGGTGTTAAAGCATAATCGGCAATTGCATATTTATAATGCGTTTTTTCATCGGTAATAATTGAAAACGGTGTTACCTCAGAACCTGTTCCCGATGTTGTCGGTATACAAACCATTGTTGCTTTTTTCCCTAAGTCGGGTATTTGGCAAATTCTTTTTCTTATATCCATAAACCTCATCGAAATATCTTCAAAGTTTACATCGGGTTGTTCATATAACAACCAAAGAATTTTTCCTGCATCCATCGGCGAACCGCCGCCCAATGCAATAATTACATCCGGCTCATAAGTTCTAATCATTGTAAGAGCTTCATCTATGGTTGCAAGTGTCGGGTCGGGTTTAACATCAAAAAACATTTGATGATCTATTTCTATTTCATCTAAAATATCTGTGATATTTTCAACCGCTCCGGAATTAAACAAGAAACGATCCGTAACGATAAATGCTCTTTTTTTACCTTTAAGTTCTTTAAGAGCAAGATCCAAACAACCTCTTTTAAAATATATTTTCTGAGGAGCTTTAAACCATAACATATTTTCTCTCCTTTCTGCAACTGTCTTATAGTTCAACAAATGTTCTACTCCGATATTCCCGGATATAGAATTACCGCCCCAAGAACCGCAACCAAGTGACAACGACGGTTCAAGCTTAAAATTATAAATATCACCTATTCCGCCCTGTGACGATGGTGTATTAATTAATACTCTGCAGGAAGGCATCCTCTCGGCATAAGCATTTATTCTTTCTTCAACTCTTGAATCCGTATAAAGAACCGAGGTATGTCCGGGCCCGCCTTTTGAAACAAGTTCATAAGCCATATCTGTTGCTTGTTCAAAATTCTTTGCTTTATACATCGTAAGTATCGGTGATAATTTCTCTCTTGAAAAAGGATCGTTCCAGTCTACTTTCGGCCTTTCGCACAACAAAAGTTTTGAATCTTTCGGAATTTTAAATCCGGAAAGTTCTGCAATTCTTTGCGGAGTTTGACCGACTATTAAAGGATGCGCAGATCCTCTTTTAGGATCTATAAAAGGAAGTGCAACCATTTTCTTTTCATCACTTTTGTTTACAAGATAAGCTCCCCTGTATATAAACTCTTTCTTTACTTTTTCATAAATATCTTCAACTACCACTACCGATTGTTCCGAAGCACAAATCATACCGTTATCAAATGTTTTTGACATAATTATTGAAGATACGGCCGTTCTTATATCGGCAGTTTCGTCTATAACGGCACATGTGTTTCCTGGTCCTACTCCAAGTGCCGGTTTCCCGGAAGAATATGCCGCCTTAACCATTCCGGGTCCGCCTGTTGCCAAAATACAGGCAATATCGGGATGATGTAACAATGCATCGGAAAGTTCCATTGAAGGTGTATCTATCCAACCTATAATATCTTTCGGTGCACCGGCTTCAACAGCTGCATTAAGAACAACTTTTGCCGCTTCTAGTGTACTTTTTGTTGCTCTGGGGTGAGGGGAAAAGATAATTGCATTTCTTGTTTTTAAACATATAAGCGATTTAAAAATTGCCGTAGATGTGGGATTTGTCGTAGGTATTATACCGGCAATAATTCCTAACGGTTCTGCAACAATTTTTGTACCGTTTTCTTTATCCCGGCTTATTATTCCGCATGTTTTTGCAAACTTATGTTTGTTGTATATATATTCCGAAGCAAAATGATTTTTTATTATTTTATCTTCAAGAACACCCATGCCGGTATCTTCTACAGCCATTCTTGCAAGCTGTATTCTTACTTTGTTTGCTGCTGTTGCTGCCACTTTGAAAATTTTATCAACCTGCTCTTGTGAATAATTTGCATATTCCGTTTGTGCTTTTTTTACTCTGGCAATTAAAGCATTTAATTTTTCTACCGTATCAACCGTGACCGGTGCAGTTTCCGGTATTACTGTTTTTTTAACAATCTCTTTTTTTTGTTTCTTTTGCGGCATACATCCTCCTTTTGTGATTTATTTCACGAATGATTATAAAAAAATAAAAAAAGTTTGTCAAGTGTTTAGTAACAACACGGATAGCAAGTTATTGATATGTTTTTGATTTTTGCCTAAATTTTTGTGTTATTGTGAAAATTATCCTTGTTTCTGTAAGTTTTTATTTTGATAAACAGTATTTGAAATTTTATTTATACGGCAACTTTAATTACAGTTAATTTTTCATAATTAATTTTGACATAGATATGTAATATGTAATATAATAAAAGTTGTAATGTATGTTCATTTTTACATTAAATAAGGAGAAAAATTATGAATCCGGTATTGGATAATAAAACTTTTGAAACTTCACAAATGTCAGGTGAAGTTATGACAAAAAACGGAGTAATAAACAAAAGTTTTTGTTTATGGGCAATTTTGTCGTTAGGTGCATATTTGGGTTGGAGCCATCCTGCAATGGCGGCGGGTTTACTTTTGCCTATGGCAATAGGAGCTTTTGTATTAGCTATGATAATAGTTTTTAAAAAACATCTTGCTCCGGTTTTATCACCTATATATGCTTTTTGTGAGGGAATGTTATTGGGATGTATAACACTTGTCTTTGAAAAATCGTACCCGGGAATAGCGGTTAATGCAATTTTTTTAACAGTATGTGTTTTATTTTGTATGCTTGCTGCTTTTAAAGCAGGATTTATAAAACCGACAAATAAATTTTATGCTGTTGTCGGTATTTCAACTTTGGCAATTGCTTTGCTTTATATTGTGGATATGCTAATAACTATCTTCGGTGGTGTAGGCTTTTCTTTTATAACAAGCTCTTCAATCTTCGGAATACTATTCAGTATTTTTGTAGTTTTAATAGCCTCTCTTAATTTGATAATAGATTTTGATATTATTCAAAAAGGTATATATGCAGGTGCTCCAAAATATATGGAATGGTACGGCAGCTTTGCTTTAATGGTAACTATAGTTTGGCTTTATGTTGAAATTTTAAGATTGTTGTCAAAATTGAGAAGATAAAATGGCACTCAATCTTGGAAAAACAACTTTTTTTATATCTTCAACGGAACCTAAAAAATTACCGCAAAGTATTTGCGAAGTGGCTTTTGTCGGAAGATCTAATGTCGGTAAAAGTTCAATAATAAATGCATTATGTAAACAGAAAAACCTTGCAAGAACTTCAAAGACTCCCGGCAGAACAAGAGCTATAAATATTTTTACACCGGCTAACGGAAGGTGGATAGTTGATTTACCCGGTTACGGCTTTGCAAGGGTTTCACCGGAAAGCAAAAAATTATGGCAGGAAATGATAGAAGGTTATATATCATCAAGAAAAACATTAAAAACTGTATATATACTTATTGATTCTTATGTAGGTCCTACCGAACTTGATATGCAAATGATACAGTGGTTAAATTCTTTAAATATAAATTTTAAAATAGTTGCAAATAAAACGGATAAAATTGCAAATTTGAATTTAAAAGAATTAAAATGTAAAATTGCTGATAGTTTAACCGTTGATATAAAAAATATTTTTTGTGTCAGTGCAAAAAGTTTGGCAGGTATCGGTAATTTAATAAATGACATAGGGAATATGTTATTGAAATAGGAAGTAAAATAAACAAGGGGGAAGTAAAATGAAAAAAGTAGCATTGGCTTTGGTTGCAGTAGTAATGTTGTTTGCAGCAAGTGCTCAGGCACAAGTTTTTAAATTGTCTTTATGGGGCGATATTTGTGTTCCTAATGAAGATTACACCGGCGGTTTGGAATTAGGTATCGGTTCAGAAACCCAGGCTGTTGACGGTGTTCAATGGGGTATAATTTATTCCTATGCAGGAAAATTACAAGGTGTTCAATTGGGTTTAGTAAATAATACTGATGATGGAACCGGTATTCAATGGGGTTTGGTTGATATGGCACAAAATTTTAAAGGTATTCAATGGGGTTTTGTTAACTGGACAAAAAATGAATTTACCGGTGCACAGTTAGGTTTTGTTAATTATTCAAAACAAGCTAAAGGAGTTCAATTAGGTTTTATAAACTATACTGAAACAATGAAAGGCCTTCAACTCGGTTTAGTTAACATTATTAAAAACAATACAATGTTCTTACCTGTATTTGTATTTGTTAACTTCTGTTTCTAATATTTTTAATGAAGGTAACAAGCTTTTCGATTATTTTAGGTTTTATTGTCGGGTTGATACTGTCCGGTATTTTGGTTGATATATATTCTTATGTTAAAGGTTCTGTTGACAGAATAATAATAGCAAGAAATATCTCCAAAGCGGAACGGTATGTTAAAGAAGGGCAGTATCAACAGGCAATAGAAATTTACGAAAAAGTATATGCAAAAATTAAACCTAAAAAGGAACAAAATGAATCTTTATTCGGAAAAGTTGCAAACAATTTAGGTTTAAGTTTGGTTGAAAATTCAGGCGGTATAAAAAGCGGTAATAAGAATTTAATGAATTCAAAACAAGTAAAAAAAGCTCTTGAAATGTTTAAAGAGGCAAAAGCATCATTCCTAAAAATCAAAAATAATCAACTTGCCGACCAAACAGAGCAAAACATAAAAATGCTCGAGCAATCATTGTAACGGTAATATAAAATTAATAATTTTATCTGTTCTATTTGAATAGAAAATTTATTGCTTGAATATAATTTTCAGGATTTGTTTTTGCAAATAGCATAGCATTATTTTCACAAAATAATAGACAAACATTTATAAATACGGAATAACAAAATATTAAGACAAAAAATATATTTAAAATATTTTTTAAGTTTTTTGTTTTTGCTTTATCGTATAGGTAATAAAACAAAATTATCGATAAGATAACAATAAAAAACATCCATTCAAAAAAATATCTTGTTACCATGCCGATAAAACTAGTAATAAACAAATTGATGCATATTACAAACACCATTAATATTGTTATATAAAAAATATTTTTATTTTGTTTAAATGTATCAATCAAAAATTTTGGAATTAAAACAAATAAAAAAATTAAAGGAAAAGTCCATATAATACCTGCAACGAATTCATTACCAAATAAGTGTCCTTTAGTTTGAACTAATGAAAAAAAAGTGTTTTTGTTTATTTCGGGAAATTGAAATAAATCATATTTTATTGCTAAAAATACATCTTTTAATGAAGTAAATTGTTCATAATGATTTTCAGAATTTAATGTATATTTAAACCCAAATTCAAAAATCGAGTCGAATCTTAAATAATTATATAGTGCAACTACCGTTCCGTATAGCAAACATGGTATCAAAAAAGTTATTGCAGTTTTTATAAGTTCTTTAATATTTTTTGTTTGATTATATTTTAGAAAAGTAATTAAAATAAAAAATGCAGGGATATGTAAAACATAATAAGGTCTTGCCCCAACCGATAATGCAAGGCATAAAGATATAAGCAAGATTAAGATATATTGTTTTTTATTATTTTTTGTTTTCAAATAAAAATAAAAAAATAAAAATGACAATATAAGTAATAAATTTGCTGTTGTTATTAAAACTTCATAAATATTATTTCTTATTAGCAGAAAAGGTAAATAATTGCATAATCCTATTAAAAATACGGTTAATATAGTGATAACGGATGGCGGTTTATTATTAAAATTAAAATCTTTTATAAAATTTTTAATTAAAAATAAAGAGAGTAAAAATATAAAACAACTCAAAATAAAAACTAAAAATTTATCCGTTAAATACAAATTTGTAATTAAATTAAAAGGTAAATAAAATAACAATATCGGTGTTATTCCGAAATATAAATAAACTTTACCTTTGTAATAACTTGTATCAAATAATGATTGATATTTCTCATCGGCAAAAAATAATTCCGGATAATTTTTATATATATTATCAGTTTCAAGTTTAGGATAAAATTTCGAAGTTGTTATATAAAGTTTTTTGTTTTTTATTGCATTTGTAACTAAATTATAGTAATTACAACAAAAATAATATGTGTTAATTTTTGAAGAAGGTAAAAATGTTTCCGGATAAAAAAAATTTTTTGCCAACAAAAAATAGCAAAATAATACGGCAACGATTAATAAAGCTATAAAAACTTTTTTATTTTTAAAAAAATTTGAAGTTAATGCAAATATAACAATTGATATTATTATTAAAAATAAAGTCATTCTTAAAAAAACAAAAATTTATTATTTGTTCCAATCTTCCATTCTTCAAATCTTCTAATCATCAAAAATCATTTTGCAATTTTTATTTCGGTTTTATAATATCAAAACCGGTATATTTTCTTAAAACTTCAGGAATTACTACGGAGCCGTCTTCCTGTTGATAATTTTCAAGAATTGTTGCAAATGTTCTGCCGACTGCAACACCGGAACCGTTTAAAGTGTGAACATATTCTCTTTTTTTGCTTGTTGCACTTTTGTATTTTATATTCATTCTTCTTGCTTGGAAATCTTTAAAATTACTGCAGGAAGAAATTTCTCTGTATGTGTTTTCTCCGCTCATCCATGCTTCCAAATCGTAAGTTTTACATGAACTGAAACCGATATCACCCGTGCATAATGCCATTACTCTGTAAGGAATTTTAAGCAATTGTAAAACATTTTCCGCATCGTTTGTTAAAGCTTCAAGCTCTGCCATAGAATTTTCCGGTTTTGTAAATTTTACAAGTTCAACTTTGTTAAATTGATGATTTCTTATTAAACCTTTTGTGTCTTTACCGTAAGAGCCGGCTTCCCTTCTAAAACATGCCGAATAAGAAACATATTTTTTTGTTAAATCTTTTTCATCAAGAACTTCATCTCTGTGGATATTTGTAACCGAGACTTCGGCGGTAGGAATTAAATATAATTTATCTTCCTGACATTTAAAAAGTTCTTCTTCAAATTTAGGAAGTTGTCCCGTTCCTCTCATTGAGGCCTGGTTTACAAGATAAGGTGTCATAATTTCGGTGTAACCTTTTTGTTTATGTGTATCTAAGAAAAAACTGATAATTGCTCTTTCCAAAGCACAACCTTCATTTTTTAAAACGGCAAATCTGCTGCCTGAAATTTTTGAAGCGGTTTCAAAATCCAATATGCCGAGTTTTGTTCCTATTTCCCAATGATGTTTCGGCTTAAATGAAAATTGAGGAATATCACCTACTGTTCGTACAACAACATTATCTTTATCGCTTTTTCCTACTGGTGTTGTTTCGTCGGGGATATTAGGAATTCTAAGTAAAATATCTTCTATTTGATTTTCAAGTGTTAACAAAAATCTTTCTTTTTCCTGAATTCTTGTTCTGAATTGTTCCAATTCCTGAAGAAGTTTTGCATCGGGTTCTTTTCCTTCTCTTTTTAATTTACCTATCTGCTCGGAATCTGTATTTCTTTTAAGCCGTGCCTGGTCAATTTCTAAAATTATTTTTCTTCTTTGGTCATCAAGGTTTAATAAATTATCAAAGTCGGTTGTAAAACCTCTTTTTGCCAAACCTTCTTTAACAAAATCCAAATTATCTCTAAACAATTTAATATCTAACATTTTTTGCTCCTAAAAAATATATGCTACCAACGGGATTTGAACCCGTGATCTCCGCCTTGAGAGGGCGATGTCCTAAACCGCTAGACGATGGTAGCATTTTTAACGATATACTATTGTATTCTCACGATTATACAAAAAAAACAAATTGCTTGCAAAAAAATTGTAAAGCAAATTTTTAGTTTATAGGGTAATAGTGGTATGGGGTTATAAGTTTAAACAAAAAAATACAAAAAAAGACAATATATAATGTATAATTAGTTATAAAGTTTTTGGATTATGGAAACAAATGAATAATTTTATTTTTCTATTAAAAAACTCTTTAACAATATGGATACTGCCGGCATTTTTGATTGTTTATATTTTAAAAAAATATAATGTTAATCTTGAAAATTTTATAAATTTTAGCGGCGGGCTTATATACTTTTACTTAATTTTTTTTGTAATTACAAAAACAAAATTTATTACGGAATATAAAAGCATATTATTAAATTTAAAATATTATCTGCTTTTTATTATTTCAATGTCCGTCTTTTATTCAAACACAACAACAATATCGCGGTTATATATTTTAATTATATTTTTAATAAGTATTATGTTTTTTATTTTATATTCAATTTATTCAATAAAAAAATTAAAGAAAATATCTTTTAATTTAAATGGTTTCAAAAATGTAATTGAATTGATGTTATGTTTTTCCGTAATTTTTTTCGGTATAAAAACGGATTTAACAAAATATATTATTTTAACTGGAATGTTTGAAATAGTTTACAATATTATTTGTTTAAATATTTATATCAATTTTAAAAAAAGATTTAATATTGAATTGAATATGCAAAAATAATAAATAAAAGTATATAACTTATTAAAGTAAAATTAAGCCAAACCAAAAAGCCGTTATTATTTATTTCATCTTTTTTAAACAATTTTAAAAATAAATTGATTATCTTTTTAAAAACAAAATGCAATAAAAATACAATGATAACAGATAACAAAATAACAGCACAGAAAATTACAAGTGCCAAAATAAACGGGTTTTGCAAATTACCGGGCAAAACTAATTGTTTATCAATAAAATAACACAATATTAACGATATACAATATACGATTATAAAAAAAAGTAATTTAAAATTATAGAACATTATTAAAACCCTTTAGTTAATTTTTCCAATTCTTTAATTGCGTCTTCATTTCCCAAATAAGCAGCTGTTTTAAAAAATTGAACGGCTTGTTCTTTTTCGCCCATATCGTTATAAACTTTTGCAATGTAATAATTTACAAAATTATCATTTACGTCTATTGCCAATGTTTTTTTATAATATTGTAAAGCTTGTTCATAATTTTTCTTAGTGTAATAAATAAAACCCAAGTTGAAATAAGGTGTAACGCTGTCCGAATAAAACTGTAAAGATTTTTTATAAATATCTTCAGCTTGGTCAAATTTTCCCTGTTGAATATAAATTGTTCCCAAACTGTAATAAGCGGATATGTTTTTATTATTAATTTTTATTGCCTGTTGATAAGTTTGAATTGCTTTTTCAAAATTATTTTCTTTAAAATATGTATGTGCAATAAGGTTGTAAAATTCACTGCCGTCCGACATTTTTTCATCAATTGCTTTTTGATACCAATTTCTTGCCTGTTCAAAAGAATAATTGTTTTCGCAAATATCCCCTATTAACCGGTAAGCCATTTCATTTTTTGGATTTATTGATATTGATTGTTCCAAGTATGAAATTGCTTTTTGCAGTTCATCTTGTGAATTTGAAATTTTTGATTTTGTGTAATAATTGTAAGCCAAATTATAATAAACTTCGGCACGATCTGTCGTTTTTGATATTTTATCCAAATAATGAATTGCTTTATCGTAATCTCCGATATTCATTAAAGATGTAGCTGCTTTTTTATAAATTTGGTCATCTTTTGCGCCCATCGATATCAATTTTTTATAATATCTTGACGATTGAAAAAAATTACCTTTTGTAAAGTAAGAATTTGCTTTAATAAGCAATGTTCCCTGAGAGTAATTTTTATTTGTAATAAAATAAAATATTCCGGCACAAATAAATAAGGCAACGGTTACTGTTATGCTTATAAAAGTATTAAGTTTCATGATAATCTATTTTATAAAAAAGAAAATAAAAAAAACAGGTCAATAATTATTGACCTGTTTTTCTGTTCTTATAAAAATTATTTTTTTGCTGCCGATTCCTTAATTAAATTCAATGCAATTTCATTTTTCTGTATTTGGCTTGTACCTTCATACAAAGTTGTAATTTTTGCATCTCTCATCATTTTTTCTACGGGATATTCTTTGCAGTATCCGTATCCGCCGAATATTTGAACGGCATCTGTTGTAACCTGCATTGCAATTTCACCGGCAAAAAGTTTTGCCATTGCCGATTCTTTACTTGTTCTTACTCTGTCTTTGGGATCTTTTTTATTGTTATCGTCTATTGTTCTTGCAACCTGATAAATTAAAGCCCTTGCAGCTTCTACTTTTGTTGCCATGGAAGCAAGCATGTGCTGTATTCCCTGGAAAGAAGCAATAGGTTGCCCGAATTGAACTCTTGTTCTTGCATATCTTGTTGCTTCTTCCAAAGCTCCTGCTGCAATACCCAATGCTTGTGAAGCAACTCCCGGTCTTGAACCGTCAAGTGTTGATTGGGCAATCATTAAACCGTGCCCTTCTTTTCCTAACAAGTTATCTTTATGAATTCTGCAATTATTAAATATTAATTCTCTTGTTGCAGAAGCTCTGATACCGAGTTTATTTTCTTTTTTGCCGAAAGTAAAACCTTCGGTTCCTTTTTCAACTATAAAACAGGAAATTCCCCTTGCACCCCTTGAAGGATTTGTTTTTGCAAATACGGTATAAATTTCCGCTTCGCCGGCATTTGTTATAAAGCATTTTGTTCCGTTAAGAATATAATAGTCACCGTCTTTTACTGCCGTTGTTTTCATGCCTGTTGCATCGGAACCTGCCGAAGGTTCGGTTAAACCGAATGCGGCAAGTTTTGCACCGGAAGCAATATCGGGTAAATATTTTTGTTTTTGTTCTTCGTTTCCTGCAATTAATATCGGAAATGTTCCAAGGGCTGTTGCGGCAAGTGCAAGTGCTATACCGCCGTCAACTTTACAAAGTTCTTCGGTAACAAGTACCAAATTCATTATGTTTCCGTCACCGAAACCGCCGTATTTTTCAGGAATATATACTCCGCATAAACCGGCATCTGCCAATTCTTTAACTATATCCCAGGGGAAAATTCCCTCTTCATCATATTTTTCCCTGACAGGTTTTATTTTTTCCTGTGCAATTTGCCTTGCGGTTTCAACTATCATTTTTTCTTCTTCACTTAAAAAATAATTCATCTTGTAATTTACCTCTTAAATTAATTTGTAATTAAACTTAAAAACGTATAACTTTAATATTTTATAATAAATTAAAGCAAAGTGTAAAGAAAAATTTGCAAGTTAAATTTTTAGGTTTTTTCTGGACACGCTACATTAATTTATTATACAATTAAAAGCGTATTTTGGTTAATCGTGTAAAAATTAATAATCGGTAAACATTTTAAGTATATGAAAAAAATAATAACTTTATTTTTAATTTCTTTTTTTTGTTTTTTTACTTTAAACATATTTGCGGAAATAAAGGTTAAAAGCAGCATTGTTAAAATAGGTATTTTGACCGATGTGGAAAAATTAAATATTGCTTCCGATAAGCAATATGTTATTTTTAATAATAATAAAAAAATAATATTATCTGCAGGTAATGTTGATATAAAACTTATAGGTAATAAAATTATTGTAGGTGATAAAAAAAAGGAATTAGCTTTACCGGCAAAGATAAAATCTACAAATATTATTGCAATAAATAAAACTTTTTACAGAGGCGATATTGTTTTAATTCTTTCAAAAAAAAGGAAAATAACAGTTATAAACGAAATTGATATAGAAGATTATTTAAAGGGTGTTTTACCTAAAGAAGCATCCGCAAAATGGCCTGTTGAAGCATTAAAAACACAGGCAGTTATAAGCAGAAGTTATACAATAAAAAATTTAAACAAACATTCTTCGCAAGGGTTTAATTTATGCCCGACGGTACATTGCCAGGTTTACGGCGGTGCAGGATGTGAAAGCAAACAAACCAATATTGCCGTAGCTCAAACCAAAGGAAAAGTTTTAACTTATAAAAATGAAATAGCACAAACTTTATTTCATTCAAGTTGCGGCGGAAAAACAGAAGATCCTAAATACGTTTGGGGTTGGAAAACGGAAACCCCGCCGTATTTAAAAGGAATAAAAGATATATATTGTAAAGATAGTCCTCAACAAAATTGGAAATGCAGTTTGGATGAAAAAACAATAAGAACAAAATTAACAAATGCCGGTTATAAAACAGGTGAAATAACAAAAATAACTTATTCCGGAACAACACCGGGAAAAGCAAGGAAAGAGATTATAATAAAACATAAAAACGGAACGTTAAAATTGAATTCGTATACTTTTAGAACAACTGTTGACCCTTGGCTTATAAAAAGTACTATGATAAGCGATATTAAAAAACAAAAAAATAAATTTACATTTGTCGGGAACGGTTGGGGACATAAAGTAGGTTTATGCCAATGGGGTGCAAAAAGCTTGGCAGATAAAGGTTATACTTATGATAAAATTTTAACTTTTTATTATCCCTCAACAAAAGTAGAGAATATTCAATATGGAAAATAAAGATACATTATTATCAAATTATAATTATGAAATACCACAAGAACTTATTGCACAAGTTCCCGCACAAAAAAGAGATTCCTCAAAACTTATAGTATTAAACAGAAAAACAAAAACAATTCAACACTATACATTTTCGGATGTTGTTAATTTGCTTAATCCCGGTGACTGTTTGGTAATAAATACAACAAAAGTTATTCCTGCAAGGTTATACGGTAAAAAGCAAACCGGCGGTAAAGTTGAAGTTATGTTTCTTGAACCTGTCGATAAACAAACAAAGCAAAAAGTTTTGTTAAAACCATACATAAAAACCGGTGATAAAATATTTTTTGATAATGATTATCAGGCAACGGTTATTGATAACAGTGATGAAAAAGTTAAAATAATAGAATTTAATAAAAAAGATATTTTCAATATGCTTGATATTAACGGTTTTATGCCTTTGCCTCCGTATATAAAAAGAAAAGATAATTTGGCACAAAAAATGAGTTCGCTTGACAGGCAAAGATACCAAACGGTATATGCAAATACCGAAGGTGCAATTGCAGCACCTACTGCAGGGCTGCATTTTACAAACGAAATAATTGAAAAATTAAAACAAAAAAATATTCAAATTGCCGAAATTATTTTGCATGTTGGTTGGGGAACGTTTAAACCTATTGAAGTTGATAAAATACAACAGCATAAAATGTTACCGGAAACTTATTTTGTATCCGAAGAAACCGCAAAAAAAATAAATACCGCACTTGCTTTACAAAACAGAGTAATAGCCGTGGGAACTACAACCGTGCGAACATTGGAAACGGTTGCAAATATTAACGGTGTAAAAGATAAAAATAATAATGTCATTAAAATTTCCGCTTGCAGCGGACAAACCGATATTTTTATTTATCCGGGTTATGAATTTAAAATAGTTAAAGCAATGTTTACAAATTTGCATCTTCCATGTTCAACACCGTTAATGATGGCAAGTGCTTTTGCCGGACGTGAATTTATTTTGTCCGCATATAAACAGGCAATAGAAAAAAAATACAGGTTTTTCTCTTACGGCGATTCAATGTTTATTCAATAAAAATTCTTATATAAAAATAAATGGAAAAAAAATCCGCTTTAATTAATAACCAAAATATTGAAATAACACCGGAATTTCAAACACTTTATAATGAAATAAATAATAATCCCGATAAACATTTTTTTATTACCGGACAAGCGGGTACCGGAAAAACTACTTTTTTAAAATGGTTCAGAGATAAAATAAGCGCTAAAAAAAATGTTGCCGTGGTTGCACCTACCGGGCTTGCCGCAATAAATGTTCAGGGTGAAACAATTCATAAATTTTTCAAAATAAATTTAGCGGTTAAAGACCAAGCATATATGGAAATGCTTAAAATAAGAATAAATAAATTTGAAAGTTATCGTCAATTAAAAAAAACTCTTGAGCACCTTGATATACTTATAATAGATGAAATATCAATGGTTAGGGCAGATACTTTTAAAACCGTAGAATATATTTTATCCGACAGAAAAATTCAAATGATATTATTCGGCGATATATGTCAATTACCGCCGATAGTAACTGCAGGTAAAGAAAATGCACTGTTTAAAGATTTAAGTATGAGTGAAAAAGAAATATTTTTTTCATTATACAAAAATGATTATCATAAAACCGATTTTGAAGCAAAATTCTTTTTCTCTTACTATAAAAACAAAGACGGTTACAAAGCATTTTATGATAAATTTAATGTTAGAACTTTAACTAAAAATTTCAGGCAAACAAATGACAAAAATTATCTTAGTATTTTAAATAAAATAAGGCACGGTAAAAATAATATAACAAGTAACGATTTGAATATTCTCAATTCCAGGGTAATAACCGATAAAGAAAAAATAAATTCTTTATATACAATTGTTACACCGCAAAAAATTATTGCCAATAATATTAATAATAAAAAACTTAACGAAATACAAAAACCGTTTATTTTATACAAAGCAACTTATGAAGAATTAACTAAAGTAAAAAAACAAAAAAATTATGATAAAGAAATTTTTACTTTGGAAGCAGATGAACAGAATGAACAAGACGAACAATACGGTATGGAATTAAAACCGATAAATATTGAAAAAATGAAACCTTCCGACAGAAAAGAAAAAATAGAAAATTACTTTCAGGCACCGGTAGAACTTATTTTAAAAGAAGGTGCAAAAGTAATGATATTAAAAAACGGTAAAAACAACAGCTATTTTAACGGTTCGGTAGGTATTGTTTCCGGTTTATTTGACAATAAAATACAGGTAACTTTACAGAATAATAAAACTGTTTTTGTTGAAAAAGAAACATGGGAAAAATTAGGTTATCAATATAACAGCCAAACAAAAAAACTTGAAAGTATAACGGTTGCACAATATATGCAGTATCCTTTAATGCTTGCATGGGCTATGACAATACATAAAAGTCAGGGGCAAACTTTTTCAAATTTATTCATTGATTTGGGTAACGGTATTTTTGAAAACGGACAGCTTTATGTAGCACTTTCCAGAATAAAAACAATTGATGGGCTTTATTTAAGCAGAAGAATAAAACCGTCCGATATAAAAACCGACAATTTTATTTGCGAATTTGACAATCGGTTAACGGAAACAGGGATATCTGTAAAAAAATAACGATTTGAAAATCGGAAAACCGTTAAAAAATATTTTATAAAACTTTAAGATAATTTTGACCGTCGATAAGAAGTTTTTTTGCTATTGGATGTTTTCCTTTTTTATAAGAATAAAGGACTTCTATCCGTTTTTTATCTTCTTGTTTTGCACCAAAAGATTCCATTAGCATTTTATCCAAATACTTTGCATGTTTTGCCGAAACATAAAACCGCAAAGATTTTTTATTTAAGCCGTTAATAAAATCCTGTTTTGTAAAAGGTTTATTTTCAAATTGTGTTAAATCCGTTTTATCCCAATCTATTATGTATCTTATGTAATGCCCGGACAATAAATCTCTCGGATCGTATCCTGTAACGGTAACCGTTATTTCCGTTCCGGAATTTTTATCATACCATAGCAAACAATTCCATACAAATAAACATATAACAGGAATGATAAGCAAAAATAATATAAATTTATTTTTCATTTTGCAGCTCTGTTTTTTTTATGTAATTTATTACTTTTCTTAATACAAAAATTGAAACTATAATTAAAATTCCGCCGATAATAAAACCAATACCCGTGCTGAACAAATTGCCGTAGGCGCTGACAAATAAAAATATTATGTAAATTTCGGTAAGTATTGTAAAATTTCTGAAATAAGCCAATTGTTTTGCTTCAAAATTTTGATATATTTTATAAGCCAATAAAATAAAAATAAACGGAATAGAAATAATATTTTTTTGGCTTACTGCCAATATAAATGCAACATAATATTGAGATATTTTTACAAGAATTGAAAAAGCTTTAGGTAATATAAATTTTTTGTTAAGTTTAAAATATAATTTTAAACTTTTTTCGTAAAATTCCTGAAGTATTAAGAAAATTAAAATATATATTATTGTTATATTATAATCTTTTGAAAAAGGAAGTAAATCCTTTATAAGCGCCGAATATATATCTTTTATAAAATCGTAAAATTGTTCGGGTAAGCTGTTGAATAAAAGAATAAGCCACAAAATATTTATCAGATTTGTTTTGCTTAAAACAACAAACGGAATTGCCAAAAACATCCAAAACCTTGCAAAAGAAAACCAACCGCCGTCTAAATTATATACTTGTGCCATAAGCCCGATACTTCCGGCAATCATAAAAAACGATATAACTAAAAATACTTCGGCTAAATTGTTTTTATTATTTGTTATAAAATAATAATCGGCATATACAAGTGCCGAAAACAAAATAAAGTCTGCGGTAATTTTTAAAAAATTCGGAATTAAAGCCCAATTTGCACCTATTACTAAAATAATACCTAAAGCAATAAGAAGAGCAGCTATTATAAATAACCTCTTTACAAATTTACCGTTGTCGTTATTTGTTTTATAATAGTCGGTTATTTGCTCCGCCTGTTGCGGAGTTATAAGCCCTTGTTTGGTAAGTTTTTCCAATTCTTTTTTAGAAAAAAACAACGAATTTTCTCCGTTAAACATTGAAATCGGTTATAAGATGATAAGGTTATAGGATTATAAGTTCAAACATAAAATGTATGAGTTTACAAAGTTATAACCTGCAAACCAAACTAATAACCCTATAATCACATAACCCAATAACCTAAAATAACATATATCGATATGTCGTTGACTATGTCAACTCATCGTAATGATAAACTAACGGCAATGACAGATTAGCTGTTTTTCAATTTTTCAATAATTGCATCACCCATTTGTGATGTGCCTGCGGTTCCGCCCAAATCATAAGTTACACATTTCTTTTCGGCAATAACTTCGGCAACCGCTTTTTCAAGCATTTTTGCGGCATCAAATTCACCGAGGTAATCAAGCATCATTTTACCCGATAAAATAAGTGCCATGGGATTTACTTTATTTAAGCCCTTATATTTAGGTGCGGAACCGTGAACGGCTTCAAATACCGCACAATCCTTACCTAAATTTGCACCGGGTGCAACACCAAGCCCGCCGACCAAACCTGCACATAAGTCGGATAAAATGTCGCCATATAAATTAGGAAGAACTATTACATCATAAAGTTCCGGCTTTTGAACAAGTTGCATACACATATTGTCTATTAATCTTTCTTCATATTCAATTTTGCCTTCGTAATCTTTTGCAACTTCCCTTGCTACTCTGTAAAACATACCGTCGGTACATTTCATTATATTTGCTTTGGCAACAGCTGTAACTTTTTTTCTGTTGTTTTTAACTGCATAATCAAAAGCAAACCTGACTATTCTTTCGCAACCGAACTCGGAAAAAGATTTTATTGATATTGCAGATTCCGGCCTTATTTTACCTTTAGAAAGTTCTATAATTTTATTTGCTTCGTCGGTTTTTTCTTCAAATTCCACACCTGCATATAAATCTTCGGTATTTTCCCTGACAACAACCAAATCTATATCGGAAAACCTTGATTTAACGCCTGTATAACTTTTGCACGGTCTTAAACAGGTAAACAAATCAAGTTCTTTTCTTATTGCAACGTTTACCGAACGAAAACCTGTTCCGATAGGTGTTGTAATGGGACCTTTTAAAGCAATTTTATTTTTTGCTATCGATTTTAATGTTTTATCCGGAAGTGGAGTTCCTTCTTTTTCCATAATATCTATACCTGCTTCGGTAACTTCCCAATCAATTTTAACACCGGTTGCATCTATAACTTTTGCCGTAACTTCGGTAAGTTCCGGACCTGTTCCGTCTCCTCTGACCAATGTAATTTTGTAAGCCATTGTTATCTCCTTTGAAAAATCGCTTCAGCGATTTTTAGTTTATAGGATTACAGGGTTATAAAGTTATAAGTTTGTTTTGAAATTTAACCTATAACCCGATAACCTTATCAACTCATAACCTTTTGTATTTCAAATTGTTTAAATTTTATTATGTGCCATTTATGCAATATATATTTTACGAGTATCCACAATATTCCCAAACCGTATCGGACACTTCTTTTAAAATTTATTGAGGATGCCTCAGCAAAATATTTTGTGGGAACCGGAATATCGCCTATCCTAAAACCTGCCAATGCCATTTGAACGACTATATGTTGATCAAAAACAAAGTCGTCCGAATTTGCTTGAAAATTTATTGTTTCCAAAACTTTCCTCGAGTATGCTCTGTAACCTGTATGATATTCCCCTAAATTTAAACCCAATACGATATTTTCAAGTATCGTAAGACATCTGTTAAAAAAATATTTGTAAAAAGGCATACCGCCTTGCAGGGCTTCTTTTCTTGTTCTTATTCTGTTTGCAAACATAACATCGCAAACATCCGTTTTGATAAGCCCGGTTAGAAAAGGAACAAGCCGCGGGTCGTACTGGTAGTCGGGATGAACCATAACTATAATATCGGCACCCATTTCAAGTGCTGTTTTGTAACATGTTTTTTGGTTTGCTCCGTAGCCCATATTTTTGTTATGTTTAATAACTTTAAGCCCTAATTGTTTTGCAACAGTAACGGTATCATCGGTTGAATTATCGTCAACAAGAAGAATCTCGTCGTAAGAACCTTTCGGTATTGCATTTAAAGTTTGTTGTAAAGTTTGTGCCGCATTGTATGCAGGCATTACGATAACAACTTTGTTCTTTTTATTTTCCATTAAAGCTTAATCCTTTTGGTTTTGTTTTTCCGTTGCAAAACTAAATAAGTCGGAAAAAGAAATTTTTTCTTTAAACATACCTATTATACCAAGTAAATATATTGCCATCATCTCGGTAAAATGAGTTGCTGCCATAGCCGTAAAAGCGATTGTTCCTTCAACACCGAAAAGCCCGAGTGTTACCATACCGACACCTTCTATTGCACCTATAAAACCGGGTGCTGTAGGAAGCATTGTTGCAATACCTGTTGTAACTATAACAAACAAACACTGAATTGCAGTTACTTTTAAGCCGAATGCAGCAAATAAAGTTTGGTATGCATAAGCTTCTATAAACCAAACAATTACCGATGTAATAAAAACTACAAAAAATAATTTTTTGTTCTGAAAAAATTTTAAGCCGCTTGCAAACTTTAAAAATACGGATTTTATTATATCATTTATTTTTGCAGGTAAATGAAATTTAGCCAGCAAATTTAAGAATTTTTCTTCGTCTTTTGACATAAAAAATAAGACAATAAACATAAATCCGAAAATTACGGCACATAAAATAAAAGATTTTTGAAGCCAGTTCGGAATATTAGGCACAAACATTGCAATTAAAAAAAATGCAATTATAAAGATAACAATATCCATTAATCTTTCAACAACTATTGTTGCAAAAACTCCGCTCCTTGAAATTTCAAGTTTTTTACCGGCTACAATTGCACGAACAAATTCCCCCAATCTTAACGGCAAAATATTATTCATAAAAAAGCCGAAAACCAAATAATAAAAACTTTGAAGAAATTTCATTTTTTTTAACGGAGCAAGTATATAGTCCCAACGTAAACTACGGACAATGTAAGATAAAACATAAATGCTTATACCTATAAGTATTAAAGATATGTCGGCATTTTTAAGTAAGGCAACGGATTGTTTAAAATCTATGTTCCTGACACACAAATATATTAAAACAATGCTTACAAAACAACCTATGATAATTTTTAAAATATGCTTTTTTATTTTTTGCTCCTTTTTCGGATACCGTTAACGACAACGGTAACATATAACAACGTTACTGCTGCAATGACAAAAGATATTAATAATTTGTAAATTTATCATATTCCTGTTCGTAATAAGTATTAAATTTATCGTAAGCCATTGCTTGTTTTATATATTTAACCGCATTTTGCTTGTCTTCAATATTCCAATATAAAACCGCTAAATTTTCCCATAGCTGCCCGCTGCATTTATAATATTTTAAAGCTTCCCGCGTATTTCTAACCGCTTCATCAAAATATATTATATTATTTTTTCTGTCCTGGTCAAAAATTGAAAAGTTTCCGTTTGAAAGTTGATAATAATATTGACTGTTTTTATTATCAAACATTATTGCTTTTTGAAAATTTTTGTTGGCTAACATATATCTTTTAGAAGAATAATAATCAAGCCCTATTTTATAGTATCGTTGTGCTATGACAGGTTTTATTATAAATGAAGCTGTTGCCAAAAACATAATAACCAATAAAATATTATTTATTTTTTGCTTCTTTAATTTTTCAAAATTAACATCAAATACCGAAGCAAAAATAACAAAAAACATAAGCATATTTGCAGGTATAAAGAAACTGTAATCATCTAAATTTAATAATAAAAATAATGTAATGCTTACGGCTATTGCTTTGAAATAAATTTTATTTTGACTGTTTTTTATTTCAAAAATAACTTTTTTGTAAAAAGAAGCCATAAGCCAACAAAAACAACCGAACCCTACAATACCCGTATCTGCCAAAAGTTGAAAAATTATATTATGTGCATATAAAGTATTTACAACAAGTTCCGGTCTGAATGTTTTAAAAAGAATTGAATAATTACAAAAACCGCAGCCGAATAAAATATGTTGTTTAAATATTAAATATGCCGTTTGCCACCATATTAACCTGTCGGAAAAACTGTTACTTGACGATTTTAAAACCGATACATATACTATTAATGATATTAAAACAATGCTTACAATTGCCGTTAAAATTTTTATATAAATATTTTTTTTGTATTCAAATAAAAAGAACAATGTTGCAACAAAAGATAAAAATATTGCAGTTCTTGATTTTGTTATGCATATTGCAAGTAAAATAAATAATGCTATGAAAATATAAACTTTTGATGTTTTGAAATCTTCTTTTATATATATGTATAAAAGCGGATAAATTAAAACCAAAAAACCTGCTATTATATTTATATTTATTGCAAATGTTTCAAAAAAATTATCACCGGTGAAAAATCCGTTAATATTTGTAACAAATCGCGTAAAAATTATCATTGCAAGCCACAATGCAATAAATATCGGAACTACAAATAATTTTTTTCTTAAATTAAAAGGAACAAAACTCATATTGATTCCTGCAAGACATGCTGCAAATAAAAATAAAAGGCAATCACGAACGTTAAATTGACAATCCGCTCCATATAAGGAAACTACACATGCACAAACAAAAGCCGTTAACGGCATAATGTATTTTGGAACGGTTAATTTATAATTATTAAAAATAAAAAAAGCGGGAATTAAAAGAAGTAATAAAATAATTGCCGATGACGTGATTGAAAAGGAAAACCTTGATACTACCGATAATATCATTATTATACTTAAAAAAAAAGCCATCAAATTAAAAGTATTTACTTTTTCTTTCATATATTTTAAAATCCTGCGATTAAAAAAATAATTTCATAAAAAGATTTTCTTCATACATTATAATTTTATTTACAATATAAGAGGGCTGTTCAAGAAATAAAGTAATAAGTGAACCTGCAGCCAAACAGGGGCCGAACGGCATCATATCTCTTTTTTTCATTTTTTTTGCAAGTATTAAAGCCATACCGATAATGCTGCCGATAAAAGCTGCTATAAAAATTGCAAATAAAACCCGTTGCCAACCTATAAAAGCACCTACACCTGCCATAAGTTTAATATCACCGCCACCCATTGCATCCTGCTTAAACATAAATTTACCGATAATTGCAAGTGCTATAAGACTGCCTCCACCGACAATACAGCCGTATATTGACTGTAGAAAAGAAGTGTCTAAAAAAGGATTTATAAAACTTGTTGCAAGCCCTACGATAATAAGCCCTACGGAAAATTCATCCGGAATTATTTGAAAATCAAAATCAATCATTGTTATTACAAGCATACAAAAAGCAAAAAAGCAAAAAACAGGTAACATATACGTAAGCCCGGTTACAAAAAACATCAAAACAAATAAAAAACCGCAAGCAAGTTCAACCAAGGGATATCTTAAGGAAATTTTATCACCGCAATTTCTGCATTTGCCTTTTAATAATAAAAAACTTAAAACGGGAATGTTATCATACCATAAAATAGGATTATTGCACTTGGTGCAGTGAGATGCGGGAAAAACTATCGACATTTCTCTTGGCATCCTGTATATACAAACATTTGCAAAACTGCCGAACATCAGTCCGAAAATAAAAACTATAAATATTACTGCCATTAATATTGGTCCCAAACAACATCCCTTGTATCTTTGTGGTTACAATCAAGCCATATTTCACCTGCTTGCCTTGTATCGGAATCTTCAACCTGATACGCCCATTTACCGCTGTCACCCGTAGGGGATGTTGTTATTTGTGTTGTTGGAGAATGGTACGGCGGGCAGTAAGCTTCCGGAATGTATTTAATGTATTTCCCGTCTTTTGTTAAAACTTCTGCTATATCGGCACCCGGGAAATGACCTTCATTTTCTCCGTAATAAATTGCAACGGCATTTCTTAGAGAGAATAAATTAGCCCTTGTTTTTGCTTCATGCGATTTTCTTATTGTATTTATAAATTTCGGATAAGCAATTAAAGTAACCAAAAGAATAATTGCTATCGCAACCAAAATTTCTTTAAATGTAAACCATTTGCTTTCAAACATTATATCATGCTCCTTAATATTGCCTAAATCTTTTTTATCAGTATTTATTAAACGGGTTTTAAGAATTTAATAATTTTACCAATTCGTCTCTATGATTTGAATACTCCATTGCCGTTTGAGGAGAAATTTTATGATTCCTTATATTATCAACTAAAGACTGATTCATTGTTTGCATACCGTTATGCCTGTTGGTTTGGATAATTAAATAAATTTGTTCCGGTTTCATTTCCCTTATAACATTTTTTATACCGTCGTTGGCTAACATAACTTCCGTGCATAAAACCATTCCTCTTCCGGATGCATGCGGCAATAACTGTTGTGCAATAACGGCTTTTAAAGTTAATGATAATTGACTTCTTACCTGTCCTTGTTGGTGCGCGGGGAAAACATCAACTATTCTGTTAATTGACGATGCAGTATCGTTTGTATGTAAAGTTGCAAAAACCAAATGACCTGTTTCTGCAAGTGTAAGTGCGGAAGAAATTGTTTCTATATCTCTCATTTCTCCCACCAATATAACGTCGGGAGATTGCCTTAAAACATATTTTAAACCTGTATGAAAGTTTTCGGTATCGGCACCGACTTCCCTTTGCGTTATAATACTTTTTTTTGAAAAATGAACAAATTCTATCGGGTCTTCTATGGTAATTATGTGGCACCTTCTATGTTCATTTATGTAATCTATAATGGAGGCAAGAGTAGTTGTTTTACCTGAACCTGTTGCACCGGTTACTAAAACCAATCCTTTTTGTAAAGCAACTATATTATTTATTGCAGCAGGTAAATTCAATTCGGCAAAAGATCTTATTCTTTTAGGCAAAAGTCTTAAAGCTGCACCTACAAAACCTTTTTGCCTGAAAACATTCATTCTTATTCTTCCGAATTTATCAACGGAAAAAGCAAGATCGAGCTCATTTCTTTCTTCAAATTCTTTTATTTGTTTTTGATTGAGAACCGAATATATTAAATTTTTACAAATATCAGGACCTAAATTTGTTGAATTTAAAGGCATAAAATCTCTGTCTATTCTTATCATTGCCGGCATATTTGCCGCCAAATGTAAATCGGCGGCACCTTTTGCAATCGCCTGTTCAATTAATCCGTTAATACTTGTGGAACCGGTATATAAATTTTGATTTACTTTAAAACCTGCAGACTGAACTTGAGAAGTACTTGCTTGTTTGATACTGCTTAATTTACCTATTTGGTTCAATTGCATGGCTGTCTCCTTTTAATTAAATAAACGAAAATAGTTTTACATGTATTATTTAAATTTTTTTTTCATTGTTTTATATACGGCTGGCGGCACAAAATTTTTAAAATTACCGCCTAAACTTGCAATTTCTCTAACCATACTTGAGGATAAAAATGTATATTTATGGTCCGGCATTAAGAATATAGTTTCAATTTTATTATTCAAAGTTCTGTTCATTAATGCCATTTGAAATTCATATTCAAAATCGGATAATGCACGTAAACCTCTTATAACCACAAAACTGCCTATATTATCCAAATAGTCAACCAATAATCCGGAAAAAGAATCTATTTTTACATTTTTTATTTTTATAGATTCTTTCATCATGCCAAGCCGTTCAGTGACGGAAAAAGTATTTTGTTTACTGTAGTTATTGGCTACGGCAACAACAACGACAGGAAATATTTTTGAAGCTTTTTCAATAATATCCAAATGGCCTTTTGTTAAAGGGTCAAAACTGCCGGGATAAACAGCTATTATTTCATTTTTCATATTTTAAACTTTATATCAAATTTCAACTATATTTTCAATTGTTTTTCATTTTTTCTTCTGCCCAGGACTTGCGGATATATAAAGGTTGAATTTTTAAAAAATTAACACCTTCTTTGCCGAAAGCAAGGTTTGCAAGAACGGATGCTTTGGGATAGCATAAATCTTCATTTAAACAAACTGACAGTTTACCAAGCTGTTGCTGCAACAGTTTTTTATGAATTATGGCAGCATTACCGATAACAATTATTTTATTTTTATTCTTTTTATTTTTCTTTATAAAATCTTCTATTGAAACAATACCGGCACCGTTTGAAGTTTTAACATAAAGTTCATCCCTTAAAGCATCTATTGCAGGAATTATTTTTATTGAAGGTATTGTAATTGCGGCCTGCAAAATATCAAGGCAATTAAAGCAAACTACGGGTTTTTTTAAACTTTGTGCAAGAGTTTTAACTACCGTCATTCCTACCCTGATTCCGGTAAAACTTCCCGGTCCTGATGAAACGGCAAATTTATCAATATCTTTTATTGTTAAACCTACATTTTTTAAAGCCGTTTCAATAACGGAAATTAAAACTTCAGAATGTATTAAACCTGCATTATAAAAATATTCGCAAACGATTTTTCCGTCAATATTTATTGCAACACTTAAAGTTGAAGATGAAGTTTCTATTGCTAAAATTTTCATTTAATTAATGTTTCCTTATTTTTATTTTTCTTGTATTATCATCAATATATTCCAAATTAACTTGCCAATATTTTTTTATACTGTTATCAGGCAGGCGTTGGCTCCATTCCACAAAAGAAATTCCGTTGCCGAACAAATATTCTTCCAATCCCAAACCAAAAATATCTGCGGTGTTTAATCTGTATAAATCCAAATGGTATAAGTTTATATCTTTTGCTTTAAATTCACTGACAAGCATAAAACTTGCACTGCGCACAAATTTTTTTATTCCGAAATAGGCCATTATACCCTGAATAAAAGTTGTTTTACCGGCACCTAAATCGCCGTTAAACAATACAATATCTTTAGGTTTTAAAACTTTTGCAAATTCTTTTGCAAGTTCTTTTGTTTGAACGTAAGATTTTGTAACAAAAGTTTTATTATTAAAAGTGTTTAAATCCGTTAATTTTAATTTGTTTTTGTTTTCCGTTTTCAAAAAACTTAACCTCTTTTGAATTTGTAACATAACCTATAAAATTTACCGACGGTAATAATTTTGCTAATTTTGCTTTTGAAGAAGGTTTTATTGTAAAAACAAGTTCAAATTCTTCACCGCCGCTTAATGCATATTCGTATATTTTATCTTTTTTAAAATTAAGATATTTTTTTAATTGATTTGATACGGGAATTTTTTCCAAGTTTATTGTTGCACCTTTATTGTTGTCCGCGGTTAACAACTCAACGGATTTTAACAGCCCGTCGGAACAATCCGTCATTGAAGTAATTTCAATATTATTTTCAACCATTAAATTTGCAATTTTTAACCTGGCTTTAGGTGCAAGATGTTTTTTTATCAAAAATTTTTCCGCCGGAGTAAATTTGTTTTTCTTTTCCTGTAAAATTTTAAGCCCGGCAAGGCTGTTACCGAAAGTTCCCGTGGTGCAGATTATATCATTTGTTTGTGCTTTTGTTCTTGTAATAATTCTACCGAAACTTTTTGCTATTATTGTTATTGAAATTGTCAGTTTTTCTGCAGATACGGTATCACCGCCCGCAATATGTATTGAATATTTTTGTGCCGTCAATTTTATATTTTTAAATAATTCTTCGGCATATTGTGCTTTTGTTTTCTTTGGAAGTCCGACGGAAATAAACATATATAACGGTTTTGCACCGCCCATAGCGGCAACATCACTTACATTTACTTCAACGGCTTTTTGTGCAATTTGTTTGGGGCTTGCCCAACAAGTTTTAAAATGAACGTCCTCAATTAAAATGTCGGTTGTTACCAAAAATTTTTCTTTTTTATCTTTGTTTGATGCAAAACAAAAACAGTCATCACCGACGTCAATAATTACATTGTGCCGTTCAGTAAATTTTGTGTTGTTTTTCTTTATAAAATCAATAAGTCCGAATTCACCGAGTGATGAAATAAAAATTTCCTTTG